>JAZQPB010000135.1:0-9953 GCA_045628165.1 Bacteroidales bacterium
CGGAGTTCAATGAGCACCGCCTATATAATAAAGGTGAGTCTACCCGCCATATCGACTGGAAACTATATGCCCGCACCGAGAAGCTTTTTGTGAAACGCTATGAGGACGAGAGCAATCTCAGGTGCCACATATTGATAGATACATCGATGAGCATGCGCTATCCCAAGGACGCCAGATACAATAAGCTGGAGTTTTCGGCGGTATGCGCCGCGGCCTGCATCAATCTCCTGCGCAGGCAGAGGGATGCAGTATCGCTCACGTTTTTCGACAGGAATGTGGATTTTGCATCGGAGGCCAAGGTGAGCGCCACTCATGCCAAGATGCTTTTCAGCAAGCTCGACGAGCTGGTGCGCTCCAGCCGTGATGTGGTTCAGGAGCCAGCTGATGGCTCTATAGCCAGCTGCCTCCATCAGATAGCCGAGAGCATCCACAGGCGCAGCATGGTGCTTATATTCAGCGATATGATGGATACCGGCGGCGAGGAGGAGCTTTTCTCGGCGCTTCAGCACCTCAGACACGCCAAGCACGATGTGGTGCTCTTTCATGTAACCGACCATGCAACCGAGCTCGATTTCGATTTCGAGAACAGGCCATACAAGTTTGTGGATATGGAGACCGGCGGGCAGATAGCGCTCAATCCGCTGGAATACAAGGACATCTACCGCCAGCTGTCAAGCGGATTCTGCAGCAGGCTGAGCGCGCGGTGCGGTACTTTCGGCATGGACTACGTGGAGGCCGATGTGGCAAAAACTTTCAAGGAGATTCTCGCACCTTATTTAATAAGGAGGGCGGTGATAAATTAAAGAATAAAAAACGGGAGGCTCACCTCAGGTCAGCTTCCCGTTTTTTTATGTCTTACAGTCTTGGACAAGCTATTACGCCGTGGCGCTGCTTGGCCTTTGCCTTGGCATGAAACTGGTATTGAAGAGATATCTCGTGGCTGCCTCCTGTATTGCTGAGCAGGTGGCCGATGGTGAAATCGTAGCTGTAGCCTACGTGAAAATCAAAAATCTTGTATCCGAGCATTACCACCAGGGCGTCGATGTTGCTGTAGGTATCCTTGCGCACGGCCACGGGAATACCCTTGATCCATGCTCCGAGAGTGAACGGGTCCTTGTGCCAGTAGGCGCCGAGATAGAGGTTGTCGGATAGTTTGGAATAGTCGTAGAGCAGTGTGAACGATACGCTCTGACGGTCTTCGTTGTCGCGGCCGCGGCGGCTTGGCGATGGCGATCCCACATACACTCTGGCTCCTCCAAAGAATGTGAGCTTCATGTCCTCGTGGTATGTGTTGTCGTCGTAGAGCGATGCCTTAGGTCTCAGGAGATGGTCTACCGAGATACCGCCCCAGTATTTGTCGCTGTATGCCAGGGCCGATACCTGCATATCGAGAAACGGCTTGTGGGTCATGGGAGGAGTTTCGGTGATGTCGGGAAGTATCTCTCCCAGTTCGTTGATCTGGTTGCCGAAGTACAAGTGCTCAAACTGGATGCTTCTCTGATTGTATTTGAGGCCGATGCCTGGTCTTATGGTCCATTGTGGATTGATTTTTGTCCACCATGAGTAACAGATGTCTACTGTAGTGAGAGCCAGGTCGCCATCTCCGGCGTCGTCTCTCAGTACCATGAGACCTACGCCGCTGTTTATCTTGTGGAGGTTCTGGTCGTAGGAGAGGGCGTATGTATTGAACATGCCCACCTCCGGCCACTGGTTTCGGTAGTTGAGCGAAACCCTGCTGCTAAGACACTCGCCGGCGTATGATGGCGCCAGGAATAGCGGGGCGGCATAGAATTGGGAAAACTGTATGATCTGGGCCTCCGCTCTCTGGAGGTTCAGTATCATAAGTACCGCAATTATCTGTATATATATTATTGTTTTTCTCATAGTGATTAGTTTCTCGTCCGGTATGTACTTTTAGAAAACGATGAAACTTTGCTGTTTATTATGTGTGCTACATATTTTTTATTCGCAAAGTTCGGGCATTTTCCTGCATATATTATCCAAAATTTTTGCCAAATCTTGTGTTTCGTAGTCTATATCGTCGGAGATTAGGTTGAGTTGTGTAGTATTTTGGTCAGAATAGTCTTTTTTGATTACCATTTGGAGATTTTCTCTGTTGTTTTGGAGTTTCAGAAAATCCTCGTGGATGTATTCCACATCAGCTGGCATCTCCTCGCCGTAATCCTCGTCGAAGTGTTTTTTCATGATTTTCTCTTTTTGCAGGATCATGAATATCTGGTCTTTGGCGTTGGCTATGCTGCTGTTGAGTCTCTGCTGGGCCAGGCGGAGGTTTTCCTTGTCGAGCCTCTGCAGATAGTCGTTTATCACCACATTGGCGCTCTCGCGGCACGAGCGGCAGTATGTGGCGTTCAGCTCGTTTTTCAGCTGCTCGCAGTATGCTGTGGCTTCTGTGCTCGGTGTCATGGATTTAAGTTTCTGTGTTTTCTGCTCAAAGACTTTTTTGTTCATGTCGGTCTCCAGTTTGCCTATCAGCTGATACAGGTCGTTCAGGTTGTTGAATTCTGGGTGCCCTGTGGGGAAATCCACCGAGTGGAGCGTGGCGAGCATGTTCTCGGTTTTTTCGGGGTCGAATGTGCCGGCGCCGTTGCCGTTCTTGTTCAGCATTACCATCCTGCTTATCATCTTGATGTTGCGGAGGCTGTTGTCGGCGTCCAGGTACACGTCGGCGTTGGTCAGGATGGTGTTGTATGTGGATAGAAACTCGTTTTGGAATATCGGATTTTTGGCAAACTCGGTTTTCCTGCTTTCTATGAGTGTGAGCAGGGCGGTGTAGTTGTCGAAAATCTGGGTGTACTGCATTCCGAAATCGTCGGTTATCTTGTTCTTGTAGTTGAGCATGTAGTTGTTGATGCTCGATTTTAGCGATACGAATGCGTACAGATAGTCCACGAGCTTGAGCTCCTGTGTGTATATGTCGGTGCTCAGCAGGCCCGATTCGTATGCCTTCTTTACCTTGGTGAGGCGCGCGTCTACGGTCTCGGATGTGGTCTGGTCGCCTATTACGGGCTCCGATACGTATTTCGACTTGTAGTTTACTATCACCATGTATGGGTATTGCTGGCAGCGGATGAGGCTCTGCAGCTTGTTGCGGTCTATCTTGGGATTGTCGTTGCTGTCTATGTATTTGGATATGGCTGATGTGTCGATATTAGCTGCGCCCTGGCTCGATGGTATGAATGAGTAGACGCTTACCGAGGCCACTCGCTTGCTGAAGTCTTCTTCCTCGTAGAGGCGGATGGTGGAGTTGAATTTGTATTCCTTCTTGTCGTTTTTGGCTACTATCAGCTTGCCGAGCTCGCCCACAAGTGTCTGAGCGGCTATGAGCGGGGTGCTGGTCCAGGTGGATATCTGGTTTAGCTGTGTGGCCACAAAGTCGTACACCTTGGTTCCGCGGTCCTTGGTGATGAGGTCGATGTTGATGTGGCAGTCGATTTTGCCGTTGCTTATCGACGACATGGGCAGATTGTCCATTATGCGGATGGCCTCGTAGGTGTCTGATGTGTAGGTCTTTATCTGTCCGTTGGCGTTGTCGATGTTGAAGTTGAATATCGGGTAGCTGAGGTTGCCGAGTGCGGTGCCGTCTATCTTGGCTGTTATCAGGATGTTTTCGGGCGGCGGGGCGGCTGCTCTGGCTTTCTTGTTGAGCGATGCGTATAGCTCGTTGATTACTGTCTGGAACTTGGTGCCGTTGAATAGGTACAGCTCCGATGTGAGGTAGTGCCATTCGTTGTTGAATTCGTAGGCGGAGTTTTTCCTGTATTCGGGGTTCACCACCATCATGTCCTGTGCCTGTGCCTGCATCTGCATCAGCATCATCAGGGGCAGTATCAGTTTTGCTATCTTGCTTGTTGTCATTGTTGTCTTGTGTTTTTTGGGTTAGGGTAAAATTATCTCTTGCAGAAACCTAATCTTGTGAGTCTCAGCGTTATTATCATCATTATTGGGTAGAATGCCACGTCGTAGTGCTGCGGCATCAGCGGGCCCAGTACCGTGAGCGCGGCGGTGGCTATGGCGGCGTATTTATAATAATGTGTCCATCCTTTGCCCGTAGACCTCACTCTCCATGCCGCCACTAAGTGCGATGGCCATGCCCAGAGTATGTTGAGGTTCCATGCCGTAACTGTGTGCTCTGTCATCAGCCACATCCCCAGGAACAGCAGTCCGAAGAATCCCGTTATCGAGAGTACAGTGCGGTCTATTCCGGCGCGGTGCCTGTGGTTTTTCACCTCGTAGAATGTAATGAGGGCCAGCGCGGCGAATATCAACCAGAATACGAGGCTCGGCGATATGTAGGTGAATATGTCGGAGTTGTCTACCGGATGCTCGGCCGGTATGGCTATTGTTTCAGCTGATACCAGGTTTTCTGTATTGCCATTAGCTGCCCTGATCCTGGTGCTGTGGAGCGTGGAGTACACAAAGTCGGGGATAAACATGGCTGTCATGGCGTTGGCCCTGCGGTCTACGGGCAGCCCCATCACCAGCGTGATGCCCAGGCGGAACCACGGCATCTGCTCCATGCGCTCGTTGATGGTGTGGCGCAGGGTAAACTGGTATGTGGTGTCGGGGAATATTACATCGGCGCCGCAGGTGTTGGATATCACGTCGCGTATCTTGGTGGCGCAGTTGTCTTCCAGGAAGTTGTATTTGTAATAGCGGTTTTCCTCCAGGGCGTTCCATTCCAGAAAGTCGTACATGGCCTGTGTCTGTGCCGGGCTCAGGTTGAGCACCTGCTCCCTCACCTGGCGGCCGTCGCGGCTGTATTCGCGCGCAAATCTCTCGTAAGAGTATGCCGATGCGGCGTAGTCGAGGAATCCCCTGGCGAATTTCAGCACAAAATATGGCTGCCTGAAGTTGAATGTGCCGTAGTTGTATACTCTGTCGATGCCGCGGCTCGGGCTTGTGGCCCTGAATGCGCAGTGCCCGAACGCGGTATATATCTGGTTGCCGGGGGCGCATGTAAGTACGCTGATTCTCAGGTCATTGGATGATGTCTGTGATATGGCGCACAGGCTCTGCAGCGCCAGTATCAGTATCAGTAAAATATGTCTCATTATGTTTGTAGATTTCTGATTGTAAAATTAATTTTTGTTTTTCATAATTCGTAATAAATCATGTTATTTTTTTTGATAATTTTGCACAGCCGCGTTCAGGCATCCCGATTATGCGCAGGATTATGTATATATTGTTTCAGCTGATGGCGCCATTCTCGGTATTGGCCCAGGACTACAGTTTCTCGCAGTATTATCTCGACAAGCTGTCGGTGAGCCCTGCGTTTGTGTCGGTGGGCGATTACAGCGAGGTGGGCGCCGCGGTGCGCAGCCAGTGGCCGGGCGTGGATGGCGGATGCCGTATATATATGGCTGAGTATCAGCAGAAACTGCCCGGCATCAGCAGCGGACTCGGCGCCCGTGTATACGGCAATATGGAGGGCGGCTCGGCGTATTCCAGCACAGGAGCGTCGCTGATATACGGCTACGATTTTCAGATTGTATATAATATTAAGTGCAGCCTGGGCATGGAGGCCGGATACCGCGGCGGCTCGCTCAGCCAGCAGAAGCTCGTGTACGGATCCATGATAGACCCCGTAACGGGCGCCGTGAAGCCTCTCAATGATTTTATATCAGCTGATGGCAATTCCTCTGTATACCTGAGCGCCGGCACCGTGCTGTATACCAAGCACACCATGCTGGCGGCCGGACTCAGCCGCATGGCCGGATTTGCCGTAAGCGGAGACCGGCGTCCTGATATGCAGATTAACGTACTGGCCAACCACAAAATTGTGATAACCGGCAATCCCGACAAGGAAAAGCAGTTTCTGGTGCCGTCGGTCTGCTATGCCCACAGCCGCGCCTACGATATGCTGATGCCGGGTGTGTATTACTCGGGCCTCAGGCTGCTGCTCTCGGCATCGTACAGGATGCAGTGGTATGGGAGCGGATACTGCTCGCAGGCTGTGGTGTCGAGCGTGGGCGTGGACCTCGGGCGCGTGGAGATAGCCGTGGGCCACGATTTCGAGACTTCCAGGGTGCTGAGGCAGAGCCACGGCTCCACCGAGATAGGCATCAAATACAAATTTATGAATTTATGAAAAAAATAAAGCCTCATAAACAATAATGTGACCATATTTTTAGTTATATTTGTGAAAATTTGTTTAAAACTCTATAATAATATGAAAGTAAGTTTGAAGATAATTGCGCTGGCATGCTTGTTATCAGGCAGTTCGCTGATGATGACGTCATGCGGCCCCAAGGTCCAGCAGCGTAGCGGCTCCTCCAGCAAAACTGGATGGGGATACAATGATCCGAAGATGGGCGGATTTGAGGTAGCCGAGTATGTGGAACAGGATGCAGGTCCTGGCCTCGTGCTCATAGAAGGTGGTACGTTTACAATGGGTAGCGTGGAGCAGGACGTTATGTACGACTGGAACTCCATGAGAAAGCGTGTAACCGTATCTTCATTCTACATGGATGAGACCGAGATATCCAACGTGGACTACCGCGAGTACCTCAACTGGGTATACAAGGTATTCTTCGATGAGTATCAGGAACTCTACTTCAAGGCATTGCCGGATACTCTCTGCTGGCGCAGACGTCTGGCCTACAACGAGCCATACGTTCAGTTCTACTTCCGCCACCCTGCATACAACGACTATCCAGCAGTGGGTGTTTCGTGGGAGCAGGCCAACGAGTACTGCCTCTGGCGTACCGACCGTGTAAATGAGAAGGCTCTCATCGACTACGGTATCCTCGAGTACGACCCCGAGCAGAAGGGTTCCAACAACTTCAATACCGATGCCTACATAGCCGGCAAGTATATTGGAACTGTACGCAAGAACATCACCTCTCCATCATCTCCTGATGGCGAGCGTTCTGCCAAGATGGAGGATGGTATCATGCTGCCGTCTTACCGTCTGCCTACCGAGGCCGAGTGGGAGTATGCCGCTCTCGCCCTTATCGGAAACTCTCAGGGCTCTCCTGAGCGTATCGTAAATCAGAGACTCTACCCTTGGAACGGACACTACCTCCGCAACGAGGAGAAGGCTAACCGCGGTCTCTTCCGCGCCAATATGCAGCGTGGCCGAGGCGACCTCATGGGTGTGGCCGGCTACCTGAACGATAACGCCGCTCCTACAGCTCCTGTTGATGCTTACTGGCCAAACGACTACGGTCTCTACTGTATGGCCGGCAACGTTAATGAGTGGGTGCTTGATGTTTACCGTAACTTCACCAACCTTGATGTCGAGGACTTCAACCCATTCCGTGGTAATGTATTCCAGGTGCTCGATCAGGATGCCAACAAGGAGTACATCCTCGATGATACCACCGGACGCCTCAAGTACAGAAACATGACTGAGGCTGAGTCTGTTAACCGTACCAACTATCAGCAGGCCGACAATATCAACTACAAGGATGGTGACCAGAGATCATCTTCCGTACGTGCCGACTGGCTTACCAACGAGGACGGTGCCGATGTAGGATCTGAGCGTATGTACCACAACAACCACACCGACGACAATCCAATGACCTCTCTCGTAAACGATATGGTACGCGTATACAAGGGCGGCGGATGGAGAGACCGCGCTTACTGGATGGTGCCTGGCACAAGAAGATACCTCCAGCAGGACCGCAGCTCCGACGATATCGGTTTCCGCTGCGCTATGATCCGTGTAGGTAGCCCTTCAGGCGTATCTGGCAAGAAGAAATAATCACTTCCTGTTGTCATACATATCATAAACTTTTGCGGGCTGATGGAAATTTTTCGCCATCAGCCCTTTTTTTTTATGAATTTTTGTCAAATATTTTTTTTCCATTAAATTTTGATTTTGTAAATTTGCACCGTTTTTCATGGAGCATAATATTTTTAAACACTAAGAAGTGGATTTTCAGACCCTATATAGCGGAATTGTCATTGGACTGCTTGCGGCCAGCCCCGTAGGCGCTGTAGCCATTCTATGCATGCAGAAAACTATTCAGAGAGGTTTTTTTCATGGATGGTTTATGGGCGTGGGTTCTGCTTTCGGCGATTTCATTTACGCCGTAGTGGCCGGTTTCGGTCTTTCTATCATCAAGAATTTTCTGGTGGACAATCGGGTGGTGCTCGGCATACTCGGAGGTCTGCTAATGATATATCTCGGCCTCAAGGTTTGGAGGGCCAATCCCGTGGAGCAGTGGAAACAGACCAAATCGCCGCAGACCACCAGGAGCAATCCTTTCAAGGGATTTGCCACAAGTTTTGCGCTCACCATATCCAACCCTCTCACTATCATAGTATTCGGCACATTGTTTACTGCATCGGGATCGGTGTCGGAGGAGCCCAGTTTCCTCAATACCTGCGTCGCCCTGCTCGGCGTAATAATGGGCGCCATACTCTGGTGGACACTGCTGGTATCCATCGTAAATATTTTCCGCAAAAAGATAGGTCCGCGCATTCTGCTGTGGATCAATAAGATAATGGGCGTATCCATTATGCTGTTCGGCGTATCGGTAATGGTGATAGTGATTTTCTTCAACGACAAGCTTTAGGCTCTCCGTATAAAATTAATGCGCATGTTTTCCCTTTTAATAAAAATATTAATTATCTTTGCATAATCTCTGTAATATTTATTTTGTGAATATGAACATACGCAAAGCATTACTAATAGCCGCCGTGGCCGCATCTAATGTGGCTGTGGCCCAGGATGGCGTTTCCAAATCCTATTTCGACAAGAACGAGACTCAGCTGATGTCGGAGGGCAACCTGACCGACGGCCACGAGAACGGCCGCTGGACATACTATTACCGCAACGGCAAGAAATACAAGGAAGTGGATTTCTACATGGGCATCGTAAACGGCCGTGTGGCCTATTATTACGAGAACGGCACTCTCATGAACGAGGGCCAGGTAATCAACAACCAGACCACGGGTCCATACAAGGAGTATTACGACGACGGCACCCTCCGCACCGAGGGGCAGTACAAGCACGGCGACAAGGATTCCATCTGGAACCATTATAATATAGTATCGCGCCTTGTAATGGTGGAGCAGTGCCAGAACGGCGTCTGCAAGGTGATGGAGGCCTGGGACAACGCCGGCAATAAGCTCGTGGACCGCGGAAACGGAATGTATGTGCAGTATCTGTCCGACGAGAAAACAGTAAAGGAGAAGGGCCGTTACAAAAACGGACTCAAGGACTCCACATGGATTACTTACTGGAACAACGGCAACAGGCTTACCGTAATGAACTACAGCGAGGGACAGCCCACAGGCGAGGTGCTCACATTCTATGAGAGCGGAAAAAAGCGCAGTGTGGAAAACATCGAAAACGGAGAATACAAGGTTTGGTTTGAGAACGGAGCACTTTCTACCAGCGGATACATGAAAGATTCGGAGCGCCACGGTGAGTGGAAAATCTACAATGAGCAGGGCCTTCTGCTCCGCGAGGGTCAGTACCAGAAGGGACTTAAGGAAGGTGTGCACACCGCATATTTCGGCAACGGCAAAAAGGAGTCCGAGGTTACTTTCAAGAACGGAAAGAAAGACGGACACGCCGTATGGTACCGCCGCGACACCACTTCCAATGTTAAGAACCGCATGGTGAAACACATGGAAGGCGATTTTGAGGACGATATCCAGACTGGACACTGGACTTATTACCAGATAGACGGCAAGGTGGGCAACGAGGGCGAATATTCCAACGGCAAGATGACCGGCCTCTGGGTTTGGTATTACGACACCGGCGAGGTCTGGAAAAAGGGTAATTACAAAAACGGCGAGCGCAACGGCGTATACACCGTGTTCTTCGAGAACGGAAAGGTGTTCTACACCGGCAACTTCCAGGACAACAGGGAGGAAGGTTTCTGGAAGCGCTACCATGAGAACGGCCGTCCCGAGATGGAAGGCTGTTTCCACAATGGAATGATGGATTCGATATGGAAAGAATGGTTTACCAACGG
>JAZQPB010000136.1:0-2908 GCA_045628165.1 Bacteroidales bacterium
ATTTTTTTTCGAAAAAAAATCCAAATAATTTGTTTTTTCGGAAAATCGTTGCTAAATTGCTTGCCGAAAAGCCGGGGATTCAGGTTCCCGGAGCTAAAGTAATTAGAAAACAACAATTTTAAAACAAAACTAATCTTTTAAGTTATGGAAGGATTGAAAGTAGATGGCCGCATGAAGGTGAAGACCCTCAAGGCTGAGTTCAAGAAATGTTTCGGATACTGTCTCCGTGTTTACAATACACAGAACCACTTCGTAGACGAGGAGCTCGTGCTCGCTCAGGTACGTCAGGACGCCGACGCCGCTAAGAGTGGCGAGTTCTCAGTAGATCCTATGTGGACTATCGACGAGTTCGAGAAGAACTTCATGGATACATTCGGCATCAAGGTTCAGGTTTACACCCAGGACGACAGCAAGCTCGCCGAGAACGAGTTGCCAGTATGTTCAGGCAAGGCTCTCAAGATCGACGGCCGCATGAAGGTGAAGACAGTACGCGAGGCTTTCAAGGAGACCTACGGTTTCTGCCTCCGTGTTTACAACACTCAGAACCACTTCGTGGACGATGAGCTCCTTATCGCCAATGTTCGTCAGGACGACAACGCTGATAAGAGCGGCGAGATCTCTATCAACCCAATGTGGACCATCGACGAGTTCGAGAAGAACGTAATGGACATCTTCGGCATCAAGGTACAGGTTTACACATCAGACGATACCAAGCTCGCCGACAACGACATCAAGCTCTTCTGGGGCGAGTAGTAGTTGTTTCCGCAACTGAAAATATACAGGCTGATGAGGCGGAAAGTCTCGTCAGCCTTTTTTGTGTTTTTTTTATCGCACAGATAACACAGTTTTTTAATTACGCCTACGGCGAAGTTTTTTTTACATAAATTATCATAAATTGACACGAATTTTTCAAAAATTACTCTCTGAGAGAAAATTTATGATTAATTTATGTAAATTCGTGATAATTTATGTCTTCAAAAAAACGCCGTAGGCGCAATTAAAAATTCGTAGAACTGATGTATATTTGCATTGCAATTCGTAATTCGTAACTCGTAATTCGTAATTATTTAAAGTGAATACCAAATCAAATTTCTTTGCCCTTACTCCGCTGATACTCTTTGTGTTGGTGTATCTCGGACTGTCTATCTACCTCAACGACTTCTACAAAGTGCCAATCACCGTGGCATTCCTTGTGTCGTGCATATACGCCATATCCATTACCACGGGTCTCACATTGGAAAAGCGTGTGGAGAAATTCTCGGAGGGCGTCGGCAACAAGAGCCTTCTGATGATGATTTGGATATTCATATTGGCCGGAGCCTTCGCCAAGTCGGCGCAGGAAATGGGAGCGGTGGATAGCACGGTGAATCTTACGCTCTCACTTCTGCCGTCATCGTTTCTTATTCCGGGACTGTTTCTTGCGGCGTGCTTCATCAGCCTTGCCGTCGGCACATCGGTCGGCACCATTGCGGCGCTCACACCCGTGGCCGTGGGCATTGCCTCTCAGACAGATTTCTCGGTGCCTATGATAACGGCCGTGGTGGTTGGCGGAGCATTCTTCGGCGACAACCTCAGTTTCATCTCCGATACCACGGTGGTAGCCACTCAGACCCAGGGCTGCAATATGTCCGACAAGTTCAGGGCAAACGCAAGGATAGTTTTCCCGGCGGCCATCATCATGCTCGTGGTCTATATTTTTATGGGAGCTGATATCAGCAGCAATGCTCAAGGCCACGACTATTCAATATGGAAAGTGGTCCCATACTTGGCCGTTCTCGTAATCGCGATCCTGAGAGTGAACGTGATGATTGTGCTCTCCATAGGAATTCTTCTCACCGCCATAGTCGGCATTGCGACAGGCAGTTACGATGTGTCAGGTCTGATGACATCAATGGGCTCAGGAATCCTCGGAATGGGAGAATTGATAATAGTAACAATGCTTGCCGGCGGAATGTTGGAACTCATCCGTCACAACGGCGGCCTCGACTACATCACTCAGAAACTCACCTCGGCTGTCAAGGGCAAGCGCGGCGCCGAGTTCTGCATAGCGCTTCTCGTTGCCATTACCGACATCTGCACCGCCAACAACACAATCGCAATCCTCACCGTGGGACAAGTTTCCAAAGACATCGCCCAGAAATATTCCATAGAGCCCAAGCGAGCCGCCAGCATTCTCGACACCTTCTCATGCTTTGCCCAGGGCCTTATCCCATACGGCGCCCAACTCCTCATAGCCGCCGGCCTCGCCTCAGTATCGCCGATAGACATAATCCAATATCTGTATTACCCAATGGTGCTCGGAATAGTGGCGGTAGTGGGAATATTGGTGAGGAAAGGATGAGGTGATTATTCCCTCATAAAAGTGTAACAAACCACCAATAATTCCCTCATAAAAGTGTAACAAACCACCAATAATTCGCTCATAAAAGTGTAACAAACTATTGCGGATTCACTCATAAAAGTGTAAGAAACTATTGCGGATTCGCTCATAAAAGTGCTTAGATGATTGATAATCAGCGGTGTTTGTTTTCGACGCTTAAAATTGACTTAGTTCTTGCAAGTTTCTGATTAATTTTTTCGTTTTTGACTTCATTTTTATATATTTGTCCCAAACAATCAAGAAAAGATAACCTTTTATAAACCCAATAAACTTAATATCTATGAAAATCGGAATTATTGGAGCGGGCTGGATTGCCTGCAAAATGGGCGAGACTCTTCAGCCTCACCCCGAGATGAGATACGCCATTGCGGCCCGTGACCTTTCACGCGCTCAGGAATTTGCAAAAACTTACGGATTCCAGAAGGCATACGGAAGCTACGAGGAACTCGTGAAGGATCCCGAGGTGGACTTAGTTTACATTGCCACTCCGCACTCCCACCACTATGCCAAGTCGGATCGTAGCCATGT
>JAZQPB010000137.1:0-34168 GCA_045628165.1 Bacteroidales bacterium
TGCAAACTTCATCATCATGCCGGCAGGGGTGTCGGCGTTCATGTTGGCGTTTTCGCGGGTTACATCGTTGCTCTTGGCCTCTATTATCTCCATGAAGATGTTGCGGGTCTTGGCCTGACGGGCCACGCTGCGTGTATGGCGGTAAGAGATATACTCCTTGGCCACATCCTTGCGGCTGCTCTTCATAAGTTCCATCTCTACGCGGTCCTGGATCTCCTCCACGGTCATCTGCTTTCTGCCAGTGCATGCAATACGGTTGGTGATACGGTTGATGAGTCTCTCATCCTCTCCGGCCTCGGTCTTGAGCATAGCCTTGCGGATGGCCGCCGCAATCTTCTCCTCATTGAATCCTACTACTCTGCCGTCACGTTTCAATACGGTCTCAATCATTTCAGGTGTTTTGGTTTTAGCGTTCTTTGCTGTCTGTGATTCCATGTCTTAATGTTAAATAATAAGTATAAGGTTGATTAGGCGCAAAAGAAAAAGTCACATTAGTGCGTTTCATTCGCTATACAAAGTAATACAAAAAAAATTGCATTCGTGCAAAAATTCTCAACATTTTTTCAATGTTAGTTACGCTAAAAGCCTTTCTGTGGAAAACTCCTATTGTAAGCTGATAATCTTGCAGTTCTGAAAAGTTAACAAATGTGAACAACTTTGTTAGTGCGTTTTTTCCAAAGTTAAGTTTTTAGCTGATGGCAAAAAAAATGGTAATTTTTCGGCGGATTTTGGGGAAAGAGGGGCCTATTCCCTCTCCTTCTCCTTCATCAGTTTCTTTACGCTCTCGAGCTGCTGCTCCAGCTTGCTGAACTCGCGGGAGATATCGCTGTTGTTGTGCTCCTCCTGCGAGCGCACCTCGTTAAGGCTGTCCACTACAATACCAACTATAAGATTTACAAGTATATACGCAGCTAATATCACGTATGTTACAAAATATATCCAGGCCCAGGCATGATCCTGCATCACATCGCGTGTAAGGGCGGCCCAGTCGTCGAAGGTCATCACCTGCATAAGGGTGAGGAACGACTGATGCAGACTGGCGAACCTCTCGCAGGTGCCGCCAAACATCTCTACTCCTATGATGCCGTATATATAATAAAGGAGTACAAAGAATATGCTGGCCCATGATATCTGCGGCAATGCGAATATCAGGGCGTGGAAAATCCTCTTCATGTTGGATGATCCGGAGATAACCCTAAGCAGGCGCAGCTCTCTCAGGATGCGGATGGCGCGCGCTCCCACAAGGCCCTCAATGCCGGTGAAGAAGCTGAGCGACGATATCACCGTCACTATCAGGTCAAACATATTCCAGCCGGAATCCTCGCCGCGGAAAAACTGTTTGCCATTAGCTGCTATCTTCACCACAATCTCTATCACGAATATTACGATGCTGATGTCGCAGAAACGGTTGAGCCAGAGCTCGGCCACCGAATCGTCGGCCAGATAGGTCATGGCGCCGGCGGCCAGGGCGTTCAGGATAATGAGTATGGTGATAAACTTGTCGGCCATGCGCGATATGCGCTGAAGCTTGGTCTCACGGCGTTTCTCGTCTACGGCGTTCACCGCGCCGGACATGAAACCGTTGTGGTCGTAGCTTACAAAACGGCCGCCCTCGCGTATGGTGACTCCGTCGGGAGAGATGGCCACTATGCGGCCGTTGCTCTTGCTGAATGTGTGCAGCTGACGGCCTTCCATGCTTACAAGGCGGTAGCTGTCGGCGCTCTCCATCACAAAGAAGTCGCGCCCAAATCCGCACAGACTGCCTGTCTGACCGGTGAGTGTATCGAGTATTACGCCGTCGGAGCCGTAGATTTTTATGCTATCAGCTTCCTGCTGTATATATGAGAATTTCATCTGATATGCCGTTTATTTTCCGATAATACAATTGTTTGCGCAAAAATAAAAAAATAAATGTGGAAACAAAAATAATTATTACTACATTTGTACCGTAATTAATAAGATACCAATAAAAGAAATACTGAATAAATGAACAATTTTGTACTTAATAATGGAGTAGAGATACCGGGCATTGGCCTCGGCACATGGCACAACACCGACGAGAAAACCGTAACAGAAACCATCTGCAATGCCCTGGAGGCAGGATACAACCACATAGACACTGCCGCGGTATATGGCAACGAGAGATTTATAGGCACAGCGCTCAGGCAGTGCGGTATCGAGAGGGAAAAGCTTTTTATCACGAGCAAAGTATGGCGCACCGAGCGCGGATACCAGAAAACCCTCCGCGCATTCAATAATACCATCAACGACCTCCAGGTAGACTATCTGGATATGTATCTGATACACTGGCCCGCATCGCCCAACAACTATGAGAACTGGGCCGAGATAAATGCCGAGACCTGGCACGCCCTGGAGGACCTCTACAAGGCCGGCAAGATACGCGCCATAGGAGTAAGCAACTTCTGGCGCCACCATCTGGAGCCTCTGATGCAGACAGCCAACATCCAGCCGATGCTCAACCAGATAGAGCACCATCCGGGATACCGCCAGCAGGAGGTGGTGGATTTCTGCCGAGAGAACGGAATACTCGTGGAGGCATGGAGCCCGCTGGGACGAGGCATGGTGCTCAACGACCCCACACTGAAGCAGATAGCCGACAAATACAATGTGTCGGTGGCCCAGATATGCGTGAAATGGTGCCTGCAGGACGGCATACTTCCGCTGCCCAAATCCACAAGGAAGGAACGCCTTGTAACAAACCTTCAGGTAGACGGGTTCACTCTATCGCAGGACGACATCGACACCATAAATGCCATGAACCTTGGCAGCAGCTCGGGAAGTTTCCCCGACTCGCTCGACCAATAATAAACATATCTACTAACAAAAAATGGATAATATGAAGAGAATTTTTGCTATTGTATGCATGGCCATCGTAATGATGGCGGCGGCAAACCAGGCCGGCGCACAGTGCGCTTTCCCGGAGGGCACCCTGGGCATCAACATCGGTTTCGGAGTAGGCACATCATCGGGCCACCACAACTACAGCAACCACTGGAGCGGCAAGATGACCGTGCCGTCCATCAATGCGGCCATAGACTACGCATTCCTGCCCAACATCATCAACAGCAACGGATGCATAAGCGGAGGCGCCTACGTATCTTTGGGCCACGCATCGAGCAAGTCGGGCGACTGGAAAGACATGGTAAACCAGTGGAAGGTGGGCACACGCGGCGCGCTCCACTACACATGGGTGCGCAACCTCGACACCTACGCCGGTGTGGGCCTGGGCGCCAAGCACGAGGGCTGGAGCGGAAAACACGTAGGCTCCGGCGACAAGACTCCCAAGGACAGCAAGACCGATTTCGACGGATACGGTTTTGGCGGAGCAAGATACATGATTGGCAATTTCGCGGTATACAGCGAGCTATGCACCACCAACTTCGCCTGGTTCCAGATAGGCATATCGCTGGTATTTTAGCCAGCTAAAACAAAATTCCCGCGGACACAAAAAAGCAGGTCCGGGCTTCATGAATATGCGCGCATCCGAAATCGAAAGCGAAGCGGATGCGCGCTATTTTTGTGGTCTCCACGCCCAGACGCTCCTCGGCATAGAAGCCCGTGTGACCGGAGGCGCCGGCAGAATATCCCGCCATCAGCTGCAAAACAGGCATCACCGGGGCACGGCGGCCGGCAAGTCCAGTCTTGACGGCGCCGGTAATGGGCACAGCCACTCCGCCATCGCCGCATACGCCGCTCACGCCCAATCCCGTGCCCACCGACAGGCGGTCCGCAAGATTGTAATAATAATGGAAGCCGCCGCCCACATTATGGCCGGCGCATGTATAAACCGAAGCCTTGCCCGTAAACCACCCATAATCGCTCTGCGACATGGCATTGTGGCTTACAAGCAAGGCAATGATAATTGCAAAAAAATATCTCATGAAAAAATTTATTTCTTTACTACGGTGCCGTTGAACTTGAGCTCAAAAACATTGTTAGGCGCATCGAGCGACAGGTATACGGTAACCGACTTGCTGAACACGCCCAGCTCCTTGGCATCAAATACGGTGGATATCTTGCCGGTTTTGCCGGGGAGTATGGGAGCCTTCTCGTAGGTGAGCTTGGTGCATCCGCACGATGCCTCGGCGTTGGTGATGAACACAGGCTTGTCGCCGGTGTTGGTGAACGAGAACTCCACCGTCTTGGGCTGGTCCTGAATGATATCGCCAAAATTGTACTCGGTCATATTCCACTTTACGGCGGCCTGCTTGTCGGATGTGAGCTCGGCCTTCTGGTTGGCATTGCCGGAGCCGAAGAGGTCGGTCCACTGGGCACTGGCGTTGCTGGAAATCATCATCATTATGGCAAATACTGCCACGAAAAATACATTCTTCATATCTTATGAGTTTTAGGGGTTGTTGATAAACTGTTTTCGATAATATAGACGCATTTTTGGTGCAAAAGTGTATTTTTTAATCCATAAAAAAAGTTAATTCAATTTTTTTTGTATCTTTGTGGCCTAATAATTAGAAACATACAAAACCATGAGACATACCAAAACCATCAGCATGCTGGCACTTGCCGCATCGCTCGTAATGCCGTCGTGCTCGCACCAGGAGGGCAGGCAGGCAGCTAATAGCCAGGAAATTCTACCGGGACAATCGCCCAAATACATATTCTATTTTGTAGGCGACGGCATGAGCCAGCCTCAGATCACAATGGCGGAAAAGGCCATCAGCGACGACGGTTTCCGCAATCAGTTCATCACCGAGACCTGCGATTATTACGACCTGCCAGCTGATGGCAAACTTAATCTCCGCAAGTTCACAACACTCGGCATGGCCACCACCAACGCCGAAAACAGGTTCATAACCTGCTCGGCCGCCGCCGCCACGGCACTCGCCACCGGCCACAAGACCACCATCAACACCATATCCATGAACGGCGACCGCACACAGAATCTTGAATCGGTGGCCGAGAAGGCCCACAAGGCCGGCATGAAGGTAGGCATAGTATCATCTGTGAGCATCGACCACGCCACACCGGCCTGTTTCTACGCCCACACCGAAGACCGCAACAACTACGAGGCCATAGGACAGTGGCTCCTGAAAAGCGAGTTCGAATACTTTGGCGGAGGTTTCGTGAAATGGGACACCTACAAGGAGACATCGCTCGATGATTATATAGAGCAGCTGATGGCGCACGGATATACAGTAGCCAACGGAGTGAAGGATTTCGACGCACTGAAACCCGGCTGCGGAAAGGCCATAGCATCCATAAGCAAGAACTTCGGCGAGTGCCACGACGGCAACAGCCTTCCATACAACATCGACCTCAACGAGCAGGCCGACGACAACGACCGCATTCCGCTCTGCGACTTCGTGAAAAAGGGAATCGAGCTCCTCTACAACGACGACAAGGGATTCTTCCTGTTCTGCGAGGGCGGCAAAATCGACTGGGCCGACCACGGCAACGACGCCGTAACCAACGTGTACGAGACCATAGCCCTCGACCAGGCAATAGGCGTGGCCCTGAGATTCTACAACGAGCATCCCGACGAGACACTCATAATACTTACCGGCGACCACGAGTGCGGCGGACTCACTCTCGGTTTTGCAGGCACACATTACGAATCGGCATTCGAGCTGATGAAAAACCAGAAAAGATCTTTCGAGGAGTTCGGCGCCCACATGCGCGGCTTCGTGAAGGAAAACTCGTTTGAGGATGTGCTCCAGGAACTCAAGGACAATTTCGGCCTCGGCAACGAGGGACCTCTCGCACTATCGCCATACGAGACCAAGCGTCTCAAGGAGGCTTACCTGGTATCGAAAGGCGATGCCGGCGCCAGCCTCTCGCAGGAGGAGAGATCGCTCTTCTACGCCGGATACGAGCCTGTTACCGTAACGGCCACCACCATACTCGACAACAAATGCGGTGTGGAATGGGCCAGCTTCTCGCACACAGCACTGCCGGTGCCGGTATACGCCATCGGATGCGGCGCACAGCTGCTGGAGGGATATTTCGACAACACCGACATCCCCAACTCCATCATCAAGGCAATGGGCTGGAATTAATAAAGCACACACAATATGAAGCCGGAAAACATCAACCGACGCAACATCATATTCATCATCACCACAGGGTTCTTGATTCTCGTAATGGCCTTTTTGCCTACGGGGTTCGAGAACCCTTCGCTTGTGGAAAACACCTTATACGAGAAGGCCGAGGTTCTGGAGACCGACAACAGCGCCCTCCAGACAATTTCGGTAGTCACCATCGGCAATCAGAAACTCAGAATCAAGATCCTGAGCGGACCATTTGAGGGCGATGTGCTGCCAGCCGAGAACATCCTGAACGGCCAGAAAAACATCGACAAGATATTCGCGCCCGGCGATGTGGCCCTCGCGGTGATAAAAACCGACCACGCCCGCGACAAGATTCTGTCAGTAAGGGCGCAGGACCATTACAGGAGCGGAATAGAATTGCTATTAGCTGCCATATTCGTACTGGCGCTGCTGGCCTTCGCGGGATTCACGGGAATCAAGGCCATAATATCGTTCGTATTCACGGCGCTGTGTTTCTGGAAAGTTCTTCTGCCATTATTGCTGAAAGGCTTCTCCCCTGTTCCACTGGGACTTGCAGTATCATTCCTGACGGCCGCGGTGGTAATACTGCTGGTATCGGGAGTTGGCAAGAAGGGATTTACGGCGCTCTCGGGATGTTTCTGCGGAGTGGCTTTCACGGCACTGGTGGCCATAGCATCAAGCCATTGGTTCAAGATTCCGGGTACGGTTCAGGACTACAGCGAGGCGCTCATATACAGCGGTTTCGATCTCGACCTCTCGTCCATATTCCTCGCATCGGTATTCATATCGGCCAGCGGAGCACTGATGGACGTATCCACCGACATTGCCGCCAGCATCGACGAGATACACAGCCGCATGCCCGAGCTGCCTGCCCGCGAGCTCATAAAATCGGGATTCAAGATAGCCCGGCCCGTAATAGGCAGCACCACCACTACCCTGCTCTTCGCCTACAGCGGCGGATTCATGTTCGCCTTCATGGCCTTCATGAGCAAGGGAATGCCGTTCGAATACATTGTAAACACGCCATTCATATCAGCTGAAATACTCCACACCATAGTTGGCAGCATGGGCCTCGTGCTCACCGCTCCAATCACCGCCGTGGTTGGAGGGCTGATGTATGGTAATCAAAAATCAAAAATGCAAAAATGACAAAGCTACGTATTTTATATTTTCTTCAGTTTGCGGCGTGGGGAGCGTATCTTCCCAGCCTTGGCAGATTTCTCTCAATCCACGACCACGCTGACAGCATCGGTCTGTTTTTCAGCTCCATAGGCTTGGTGTCCATAGTGATGCCGGCGCTAATGGGCATGGTGGCCGACAGGTGGATACCGGCCCAGAGACTCTACGCCATCTGTCAGATAATCTGCGCCATAGCCATGACAACGCTCGGCAGGCATCCATTTGGAGGCAGGGACATGGCGATAACGTATCCGCTATACCTGATAGCCATATCATTCTACATGCCGTCGTTGGCGCTGTGCAACTCGGTGTCATACAATGCGTTGGAAAAATCGGGCATGGACCCTATAGCCACTTTCCCCAAGATAAGGCCATTCGGCACGGTGGGATTCGTGGCAAGCATGTGGATTGTGGATATGCTTGATTATCAATTCTCCGGAGCGCAGTTTGTATTGAGCGGATTCATCAGCCTCGCCGCCGGACTCTACGGCCTCACACTGCCCAAGTGCGGGGTTTCGCATGGAGCTGATGGCAAGACATTCGCCGAGCGCATAGGATTCAAGGCGTTCAGCCTGTTCAAGCGTAGAGAGATGGCCGTGTTCTTCATCTTCGCGGCGCTCATGGGAGTATGCACCAAGATAAGCGACGGATTCGCAAATACTTACGTATCGAGCTTTGGCGCCATCGACGATTTTGCCGACACCTTCGGAGTAAGGCACGCCAACATCCTGATATCACTATCGCAGATATCGGAGGCGGTATGTATATTGCTGATACCCATAGCGTTCAGGAAATACGGATTCAAGAATGTGATGATAATAGCCTCGGTGGCCTGGGGACTGAGGTTTGCGCTCTTCGGCCTCGGCAATCCCGGCAGCGGAGTCTGGATGCTGGTGCTCAGCTGCGTGATATACGGCGTGGCGTTCAACTTTTTCAGCATATCAGGCTCGCTGTTCGTAAACAAGGAATGTGAGCCTGAGATAAGGTCGTCGGCGCAGGGCCTCTATATGATGATGAGCAGCGGAATAGGGTCGACCCTCGGAATGATTGGCGCTCAGGCAGTTGTGAGCCATTTCGTAAAAGGCGAGCCTTTGTCGCGCATGGAAGGCTGGCAGACTTCGTGGCTGATTTTTGCCGGATATGCAATTATAATAGGAGCGGCTTTTGCCATACTCTACAAGAACAGAAAGAAGAGCTGAAAAAAATCAGATTTTTTTGCAGCTAATAGCAAAATATTTTGTATCTTGCTGAAATAAAAGCGAAAACAAATGTCATTCATACGCAGAATTTTAATATTCTTAATTGTATTGCTGCCTAATATCATAGGCACAAATACAATTAATGCGCAACCTCATCTATCATACGACGAGGCCGAGATTCTGCGTGCCGCAATATCAGCACTGCCCGACGGCGGCGAAAAACTCGACCAGCTGGACCGCATGGCCCAAAACCTATCCGACATCGATTCGGTGGGCATGTACACAAGCAGGGAGCTCGACCTGGCCACTCAGCTCGGCGACACAAACTACATCGTAAAGTCGCTCGACAGGATGGGATGGTATTACAGCATGACGGGATGCCACGACCGCGCCCTCGAATATTACAGCACCCTGATGAACATTCAGCAAAACCGCCAAGACATACCCGGCATGGGAAAGGCCATATCGGGAATGGGCGACGCGATGCTGGGATTAGGCGATTTCCAGAAAGGAATAGAATACAAGGAAAGGGCGCTCAACATTCTGAAAGAATGCAACGGAATAGAAAACATTCCAATGATATACAGGGCAATGGGCAAGGCCTGCATCGACTATATGCAATATCAGATGGCCATGGAATATTTCGACAAGGCGCTCCAGTGCGACCTCGCCATAGCCGACGGCGACAACAGCCGAAACACACGCAGCATCGGCCGCGACTACCATTTCATAGCACGGTGCATGCTGGAGGAAAGCATTTACATCGACACCGCATCATTGCTGGAAACCAAGGACCTGATGCTGAAGGCGCTGCAATATCATGAAATATCGGAGGACTACATATTCAAGTCCCTCAGCTGCATGCACATATCCATGGCATACGCCAACCTCGCATCGCTTACCCGAAACTGGAACTACGCCGACAGCAGTCTCCACTATTACGAGCTCGGCAAAAAGACCAAGGACATAGCCAAATACCGGCGCTACAACGAAAACTTCGAGATACTGAGCGCAATGCACATGGCCCTGCTGGGCAACCGCCACGACGCCATAGAGATTCTCGACAGGATAGACCACTCGCAGGTGCCAATAGAGACCAAGATGATGCTGTCGAGGGCATACTTCTTCCTCTACTACTTCGACAGGAACTGGAAGGGACTCCTCTACAACTTTGAGCGGGCCGAGCGGATACGCAAGCAGATATACATCACCGAGTTCTACGCCAAGGTATCCAAGATAAACCTGTCGGCAAGAATAGAGGGACAGATATACCACGACGAGAAACTCCGCCTGCTGAACAAAGACAAATTTGAGCGCGAGAGCCGTTTCCACCAGAAATTCACCGGATACGCCGCCGTGCTGATATACTTTTTCCTGATGCTGATACTGGTATTGGGAATAGAATACATCTACAACAAAGTGGTGAACCAGAGGCTGAAAGACCACGAGCAGAAACTCCGCGCAGTCAACAGTCAGCTGCAGGCACTCTACAACGAGACCAAGGAGCAGAGCGAGGAGATAGAATCTCAGACCCGCGAGATGAAACGCCAGCGCAACAAGCTATCCACCTACAACTTCAAGATGATGGTGCACCTGGGCATCGGGCAGAGGATGCAGTCGTATGTATTGCCATCAGCTGATACGGTGAAATACATAATGGGCGACAGCTTCATAATGTGGCGGCCTCTGGAGGAAGTGAGCGGCGATTTCTACTGGTGCACCGAGGTAAACGGATACAAGATAATAGCCGTGGCCGACTGCACGGGTCACGGAATACCCGGAGCATTCCTCAGCATGCTGGGAGTGGCCATGCTGAACAGCATAGTGCCCAGGATGGGTCACCTGACCAACGCCGGCAAGATACTCGACCGGCTGAGGGAACGAGTGGAAGAGCTGGTGAAACGCGGCGCCACCAACAACGATGTACACGACGGCATGGACATAGCCCTGTGCCTCTTTGACCGGCAGAACCACAAGCTGCAGTACGCCGGAGCTTACCGACCGCTGTGGATGGTGCGCAACGGAACGCTCACCGAATACAAGGGCGACAAATATCCCGTGGCCGTAGACGAGGACCGCAAGGGCAAATACACCAACTATGAGATATCGACAGCTGATGGCGATATGTTCTACATGTTTACCGACGGCGTAACCGACCAGTACGGCACAGGATCCAGGGGCAAGAAAACCAAATTCAAGCCCAAGAGACTGCGCGAATTCGTAGAGCAGAACTTTGCCCTGGATTCGGCCGCCCAGAAAAACAAACTCGAAAACACAATAGACCAATGGCGTGGCATGGAGGAACAGACCGACGACATGCTGGTGATAGGCATCAGGGAAAGATAGAAAAATGAGATCAGTATACTTGAAAATATTATTGATATCAATTCTGATAAGCGCAGCCTCAGCCGGCCGGGCACAGGATCCGCTGTCCCATGAGCTCGACAGCCTGAGGCAGGCCCTAGACACCATGCCCGACGGCAGCGAGAAGCTCCGCACCATCTATCACCTCACATACAGGCACCAGAACATCGACAGCGCGGCCAAATACTCCATCAAGGGCATGGAATACACCCGCCGCACAGGCGAGAAATTCTACGAGGCCGATTTCACGAGGTTTCTTGCGTGGTCGTTTGCCGCCACGGGCCAGTCCGACAGCGCAGTCTATTATTATTCGCTATCAGCTGATATATTCATGCAGTGCGACTCGCTGAAATTTGTGGCGCTGTCGTATTACGGAATAGCCGAAACGCTTGAGACTCAAGGCAATATCCTCGACGCCATCGACTACACTCTCCAGATGGAGCAGCTTGGCAATCAGATAGGTAACGACGAGCTGAGGGCTCTGGCATATTTCCGCCTGGGCGTGATATACACGGAGATGGGCGCGTACAAGGAGGCCAGGAAATATCTTGCGCTATCAGCTGAAATAAGCGCCACGACAGGCAACCAGATTCAGCTGGCCAACGCTTACAGGGAGCTGGGCCGGTCTTACTATGTAGAGAAACAAGACCTGGAGCATACGGCAATGGCCAAGACGTATTTCCTGAAGGCCGCCGACATTTTTGAGGCCAAAGACGATTTCTTTGACCTTGCATACACGTATTTTGAGCTGTGCGAGAGCTGTCTGGCGCTGTCGGAACAAGACTCGCTGAATTCGGCCACGCATCTCGACAGCCTGCTCATCAATTACAATAAGGCAACCGACCTCTGCAACCGGATAGGGAACTATTATTACGAGCCACTGCTAAGGTCAGTATATATAGAGTATCTGACAGCCAGGGGCGAGCTGAAGGCGGCAGGAAAACTTCTAAGCCAGCTGAAATCGTGCCAGCAGACCAGCGCCGACATGGACATCCACATACTGCACACCGAATATGAACTCAGGAAGGCGCAGGGAGAATGGCGCAAGGCTTTCGATATTCTGCAGCGGATTATTGAATTCCGCAAGGCCCGGCTGCTGAGCGAAAACAGCGTGATAGTGACCGCCAAAACCAGCAGCAACGATTTCCTGAAAAAACAGCGCAGGCGCGAGCAGGAGGAGCGCGAGAAACTTCAAAACATGGAGCGTGAGCGCCGGTTCTCGCAGAAAATCAACAAGATAATATCGGTAATACTGGCAATACTCGTAATGGGTGTGGTGGCCCTGCTGATACAATACGTACGCAACCGCCGCGTAAACCGAATGCTCCGTCAGCAGAAAATGAGCATCATGAGCCAGAACAGCGAGCTCTACAGCATGAACGAGGAAATACTTCAGCAGAACCAGCAGATAGAACAGCAGACCACACAGATAAAGGAGCAGACCAGGATTCAGATGCGTATGCACCGCGAGATAGTGGACGCGCTGGAAAGCGCCGAGAAGATACAGAGCGCGCTGATGCCAAGTCACGACAGGCTGTGCCGGATGTTTGGCGAGGTGATGCTGTACTGGCGTCCCGTGGGCATAGTGAGCGGAGATTTCTACTGGGCCGCCGAGGTGCTGGGCCACAAGATGATAGTGACCGCCGACTGCACGGGCCACGGTGTGCCGGGCGCCTTTATGAGCACATTGGGAATATCGTCGCTCAACGAGATCTGCTCGGGCATCAAGCGCGGAGACCAGATGCCGACGGCCGCCGAGATTCTGCGACGGCTGCGCATCATGATAGTGAAACGCATTTCGCGCAAGGTTTCCCAATACGAGGACTCCATAAACGACGGCATGGACCTCGCTCTCTGCATATTCGAGCCCGACGGCCGGTCGATACAGTTTGCCGGTGCCAAGAGACCGCTCTGGCTGATGCGCGACGGCAAGATCACCGAATACCGCGGAAGCCGCATTACAGTAGGCCCCGACACATTGGGCGAGAGAATCGACTTTGAAAACCAGAACATCGAGATCCAGAAAAACGACATATTGTATCTGTTTTCGGACGGCATCACCGACCAGCTCGGAATCCGTCCCGACGGCAAAAGAAAGAAATTCCAGTCAGCCCAGCTGAAACAAGTATTGGAATCGGTAAGCCACGAGAATTTCGATACGCAATGGCTCATCATCAACAACCGTCTCCACGAATGGGAAGGCCCCGAACGCCTCCAAACCGACGACATTGTACTGATGGGCATCAGGATCAATTAACAATTAATAATTAATAATCAATAATTAATAATTAATAATCAACAATCAAAAATGAAGAAACTTCTTGCAATGGCCCTTGCGGCCAGCACACTTGCAGCGTGCAACACATCATCAAGCAATCAGACAGCATCAGAAGAGGCTGCATCAGCTCCCAAGACCCTGGTCCTCTGCTACTCTCAGACCGGAACCACCAAGGCTGTGGCCGAGGAGATTCAAGTGCGCACCGGCGCCGACATCGAGTACATAGAGTGCGTGAACCCTTACGAAAGTGATTTCGGCAAGACAATAGAGCGTTGGCAGAAGGAAAAGGCCGAGGGCGTACTCCCCGAGATTAAGGAAGTGAAGGCCAACGTAGCCGACTACGACGTGATTTTCCTCGGATATCCAGTATGGGGAGGATCGTACGCATCGCCAATGGCAAGTTATCTGAAGACCCAGACTTTCGAGGGCAAGAAGGTGGTGCCTTTCATGACATTCGGCAGCGGCGGCAACACAAGCATCAACGACCTGAAGGCCGCTCTCCCAAAGGCTGAGATCGCCAAGTATTTCGGAATCCGCACAGCAAGAATCTCTGCCGCACCAGCCGAGATCAAACGCTTCCTGATAGAGCAGGGCTACGTGAAAGGCGAGATAGCTCCTCTCCCAGCCTATTCGGAGATGCAGCCCGTATCGGAGGCTGAGGCTGCCGTTTTCAACGAGGCTTGCTCGGACTACCAGTTCCCTCTCGGCACACCTGCTGAGTTCGGAATGCGTAAGACCGAGACCTCCACAGACTACGTTTTCAAGGCAAAATCTCAGAATCCCGACGGCAGCGAGGCCACATCAACAATCTATGTGACAGTAGCAAACGGCGGCAAGGCAGAGTTCACAGAAGTGGTAAGATAATGAAGGATTTTGCGGCAATAGATTTCGAGACGGCCAACAACGAGGCCAGCAGCGTATGCTCGGTAGGAATCGTCATCGTGAGGGGTGGCGAGTTCGTGGATAGTTTCTATTCGCTCATACAGCCCGAACCCAACTATTACAATTACCATTGCTCAATGGTTCATGGACTTACGGCCGAGGATACCGACAATGCCGAGGTTTTCCCATACGTTTGGGAGAAGGTTGCCGACAGGCTCACGGGTCTGCCAATGGTTTCACATACATTGTTTGACGAGCGCTGCCTAAAGGCTGTTTTCAGAACATATCAGATGGATTACCCCGATTATGAATGGTACGATACCTGCAAGGCGGCACGCAAGGCATTTCCCAAGCCGACGGTTCCAAACCATCAGCTGCACACCATATCAGCTCTCTGCGGCTACAATCTCGAGAACCATCACCACGCCCTGGCCGACGCCGAAGCCTGCGCATATATAGCGATGAAAATTCTATAAATCAATATTTTACAAACTAACAAAATTATTCAATGAAAAAACTTATGACAATTGCCCTGGCGGCTATGGCTATTGCTGCTAACGCTCAGGACAAACTTTATCCAAACGAGTTTCCGCTCGGAGACGTAACCATCAACAGCGGCGTCCTTAAGCACGCCCGCGACCTCAACATCGAGACTCTCCTGAAATACGACTGCGACCGCCTGATGGCGCCTTACCGCAAGGAGGCCGGTCTGGAGCCTAAGGCCAAGACTTATCCCAACTGGGACGGTCTGGACGGACACGTGGGTGGTCATTACCTGACAGCCATGGCCATAAACGCCGCCACCGGCAACGAGGAATGCCGCCGCCGCATGGAGTACATTATCAATGAGATAGCAGAGTGCGCCGAGGCCAACAACAAGAACCATCCCGACTGGGGAAAGGGCTACATGGGCGGTATGCCAAACAGCGAGAACATCTGGAAAAACTTCAAGAAGGGCGACTTCGGCGTTTACTGGGGATCGTGGGCTCCGTTCTACAACCTCCACAAGATGTACGCCGGCCTGCGCGACGCCTGGCTCTACTGCGGCAACGAGAAAGCCAAGGAACTCTTCATCCAGTTCTGCGACTGGGCAGTTGACGTAACAGCCAACCTCAGCGACGAGCAAATGGAGCGCATGCTTGGCAACGAGCACGGCGGCATGAACGAGGTAATCGCCGACGCATACGCCATTACCGGAAACCAGAAATACCTCGACTGCGCCAAGCGTTTCAGCCATAAGCGTCTCATGACTCCAATGAGTCAGCATCAGGACGCCCTTACAAACATGCACGCAAATACTCAGGTGCCCAAGGCCATTGGTTTTGAGCGAATTGCCGAGCTCTCCGGCGACGAGACCTACCACGAGGCAGGTTCATATTTCTGGGAGAATGTTACATACACAAGATCGCTCGCATTTGGAGGCAACAGCCGCCGCGAGCATTTCCCATCGGCCGAGGGCTGTATGGATTTCATCAACGACATCGACGGTCCCGAGAGTTGCAACACCAACAACATGCTGAAACTCACCGAGGAGCTCCACCGCAGAAATCCCGAGGCCAGATACGCCGATTATTACGAGTTGGCCACATTCAACCATATTCTCTCGTCTCAGCACCCTGAGCACGGCGGATATGTTTACTTTACTCCCGCTCGTCCACGCCATTACAGAAACTACTCAGCCCCCAACATGGCCATGTGGTGCTGCGTAGGCACAGGTATGGAAAACCACGGAAAATACGGTCAGTTTATCTACACCCACGTGGACAACACATTGTTTGTAAACCTCTTCGTGGCCTCCTCGTTGAACTGGAAGGAGAAGGGCCTGATGCTTACTCAATCCACAGAGTTCCCTTACTCGGAGACCAGCCAGATCTCGGTGGACGCCGCTCCAAAATCCGAGATGACCATCAACGTGAGATATCCTAACTGGGTGGCTCCCGGCAAGATGAGCGTGAAGGTAAACGGTCAGCCAGTAAAAATCGTTACCGGCCCATCGTCATACATCAGCATCAGCCGCAAATGGAAGAAGGGCGATAAGATCGACATCAACTTCCCAATGCACAACAGCATTCAGTACCTGCCCAACCAGCCTCAGTACATCGCCATCATGCACGGACCAATCCTCTTAGGCATGAAGACCGGCACCGAGGACCTCGCAAGCCTCATCGCCGACGACAGCCGTTTTGGTCAGTACGCCGGCGGCAAGAAACTCGCCATCAACGAGGCCCCAATCCTCATCAACGAGAATTCTAACGATATTGCAAATCAGCTGAAACCTATTAGCGGCAAGCCTCTGCACTTCCGCCTGGAGACCAAGACCATCAACGCCATCGACAACGAGCTTCAGCCATTCTTCGAGATTCACGACAGCCGCTACATGATTTACTGGCTGGCCCTCTCCGAGAACAAATACAAGGACTACCTCGCCGACCTAAGCAAGAAGGAGCAGGAGCGCAAGGACTTGGAAGACAAAACAGTTGACAAGGTTCAGCCCGGCGAGCAGCAGCCTGAGACCGACCACCGCATGGAGACCGACAACTCTTACACCGGCAATACCAACGACTGTTTCTGGCGCGACGCCTCCAACGGTCACTACTTCAGCTACCTGATGAAGACCGACGGCCTCACCGACCTGAAAATCCGCCTGAAATACTGGGGCGTTGGCGAGTGGAAGAGCCACGAGTTCGATATCATGATCGACGACGTTCTGGTACACTCGGTAAACAACACCGGCAAATACCGCATCAGCGAGTTCAAGGCCGAGACCTACGACATCCCAGCCTCGGTGCTCCAGGGCAAGAGTCAGGTCCGCGTAAAATTCGTCGCCAAGCCAAACAAGCAGATCGGCGAGATTTACGAGGTAAGACTGGTGAAATAGTTTAAAGTGTCTTTAGACCTCCACGTTCAGTAGCCCCGGCCTTCACCAATTATGAATAACAGCAAAGGCCGGGGATTATAATAAAAAACAAACCTCCGCCGTAGAAATGGTCTGTGGCGGAGGTTTTTATGTATTGGGTTCAGAGAATAGACGTGATTTCTTTCAAAGTGGACAAGTCTATCAGATGCTTTTTGATTTTCATTTCCAAGGGCTTGTCAGGTTTCATTCCTTGTGGAGGTGGCACATACCCTTCATCTGAAGGATAAACTTGCAAACCATCTTTATAGGTATAAATTCCTGCATGAAAGTTTGGAATGTCATTAGGTTCTTCCCTTACAAAAAAATGAAGGCCATCGGTATCAAAGCATTCCAGCTCAGAGATATCCAATTCGGCATAGCCTATTGGCAATTCCAAATCTTGTTTCAGATAATCCACCCAACCGTCTTTAATTTCTGTTACAGAAAGATAACCCTGATCCTTGGGGCGCAATCTAAATGATGAAGGTGAGATATTCCCTGTATTAACATTATAGCAACCATGAGACAATGTTCTTGCCACTTTTTCTACATTTTCTATCATTTGTCCACACTTCTTAAGACACCTAAAAAAGAGTTCAATGAATATCTCTCGTATTCGGAACTTACAGTAAGACCGTTTTTAGTATAATAATACGAAAAACAAGTGTCACAAAGATTTACCATTGCATCCGAATTTTTGCCCACAAAATACAATGACCCATTATAATTAGGTTGCAAAACCCAATTATTCAATAGATAGGATTCGCAATTATTAATGATCTCATTGCAATTAGAATAAACTCTTTCGTCGATGGGCAAAGAATCGTCTCCATCCCAGCCTGACTTCAGTTCCCGTTTTAATCTATCAAGCTCACTTTTCATAGTCAGACGGGCAGGAGACACAAAAGTATCCCCAGCCAAACAACTTTCCTTTGCCATTGGCATTGGTGTGCTGTCTGGTGTAACTTCATTGAAATTTTTATGTTTCTTTGCGTCTGACATCTTCCTTTATTTTACGAGACAAAGATAAGTAATAATTATTGAAAAGCAAGGCTTTTATTGCGGAATAATAAATTTTTCAAAAAAACACCCCCGTCCCGGCAGTAAAAATATCATACCGAAGCGGAGGTGTTAGAAACAAAAACTAAAGGAACTAAAAAAACTACTTTTCCAAGAAGTAAGTCTTGGTGATTACGGTCTTGTCCAAGTCCTTGTGATAAGCCTTGGCAGTCTCACAGTTGCCCTGGTACTCGTATGTTACCGACATGCCGTCCTCGGACTCTATCTGCCACTCGTGCTTCACCTTGCGGCCGTCCTCATTCTCCACGAGGCAGTCGTAGCTTGTGGTTGTGGTGATGGTCTTGGCGTTGTCGTCGTAGGTGTAGGAGGTCATTACCTCGCCATCTACACTAACCTCGGTCTTGCGGCCCTTCTCATCGTACTTGTAGGTATAGTTGTAAACCTCGCCGTCGTCTTCCTCGGTAATCTTTTCGCCCTTGTCGTTGTAGGTGTAGCTGTACTCCAACACATTGTCGCCGTGGTCGGTAATCATGTGGATGACATCACCCTGCTCGTTGTAATAATAACTTGTAGGATCCTCACCCAGATACTCACAGCTCATCATCATGCCCTTGGCATCATAAGACCACTTGGTGATGGTGTCGCCATTCTCGTTGATGGCATAGAGAGGCTTCTTCCAGTCAACCTTGCTTTCAGCTGAAACCGCTGCTGTTGCAGATTCCGCTTTTGAATCATTGTTCTGCTGTTTGGCAGAATTGCCGCAACTTGCCAAAATCAGGGCAACTGAGGCCAGTGTCAAAAATTGCTTTTTCATATATCAATAATATTAAAAATTGGATTATTCAATTACCTCGAAATCAAGACCCCACAAATCATTATCAAGGGACGACGATCCGTAAAGAATCTTGTAACGACCGGTCTTGGTAGAGAGTTCGTCGATAGATTCGTCGTAATACTCAAACGACTCGCCATCGAGGGTTATTTCGGCAACCTTGGTCTCGCCGGGCTTCAGGCTGAGTTTCTTGAAGCCCTTCAGCGACTTGATGGGAGCGTCGGCGTAATCGAGCGCCTTCACGTAAACCTGAACAATCTCCTCGCCAGCCATCTTGCCGGTGTTTGTTACAGGAATAGAGATAGTTACATTGCCGTCCTTTTTCATCATATCAGCTGATATGTTTGCCTTGCCGTATGCGAATGTGGTGTAAGACATTCCGTAACCGAAAGCGTAGAGAGGCTTGCCCTTGAAATACTTGTAGGTGCGGTTCTCCATGCTGTAGTCGAGGAAATCGGGAAGGTCGTTGTTTGAGGCATAGAAAGTCACAGGCAACTTGCCCGATGGGTTGAAGTCACCGAAAATAACCTCAGCCAATGCCTTGGAACCGCCCTGACCAGCGTACCATGCCTGAATGAGCGCGTCGTACTGGTCCTCGATGCTGCCGAAGGCGATGGCCGAGCCCGAGCAGTTCACCATAACAACTGGCTTGCCTGTAGAGTGCATTGCGCGTACCAGACGCTGCTGAACCACAGGGAGCTCGATATCAGCCTTGTCGCCGCCCTCACCTTCCATGCGTGCGCTTATTCCGCCGATTACGATAATGGCGTCGGCCGACTCCACCTGCTTGATAAGATCGCTGTATTCCACGAGTTTGCGCTCGCAGATATCGCCACGGAGCATTGCGAAATTGCCGTTGCCCTTGCGGTATTCTATCTCGATGGTGTAGGTCTTTCCGCTCTTAACGGGGAACGACTTATAGTCTATTTTCCTGTTGAATCCCCAACGGCGGGGAGCGCCTGCCGAGGTCTCAACAACCTTGCCGTTCACCTTGAGAACGTAGCCGTTGTCGGTATTCAGGAAGTATTTCATATCGCCAGTGAATGTGGCCTTGTAAGTACCTGTTATCCTTGCCGATATGCTCTCGGTGCTGATACCCTGCGCAAATCCCCAGCCTCCAAATGTTGAGAAATTGAGCTCGTTGTAATAGTTGGTTACGTCAGGATTTCCGCTGAGCTCCTTGTTGTTCCAGAACTCAACCTTCAGACCCTTTCCGCCGTTGAAATCCTTGATATGGCTGATGGTGTTGTACTCGTCGTCGAGGGTGCAGGCCTTGCTGTAGATAACGTTGGCATTAGGAACAGCCTCCTTGATTCCCTGAAGCAGAGAGTGCTGATGGGCCTTGGTGGGAGTTCCGCCGTAGTTTCCGTTCAGGAGTTCCACGTCGTCGGCATTTGGACCGACCACAGCGATGGTCTTTATATTCTTTGAGAGCGGAAGCACGCCGTTGTTCTTGAGCAAGACCATGCTCTCTCTTGCGGCCTGGATGGCGAGTTGATGATTTGACTCTGAACTGATTACGTCCTCGCCGAGGTTTGCCCAAGGACTCATGTCGGCAGGATCGAACATTCCGAGTTCAAACCTTCCGAGCAGGCTCTTGCGGAGATGGTCGTCGAGAACGCTCTCGCCTATCAGGCCCTTCTCAAGCGCCTCGGTAAGAACCATGAAAACCTTTCCGCACTCGAGGTCGGTGCCGTTGAGCACGGCGTCAACGGATGCCGAGAGCGGATCCTTGTGGGTCTCGTGCTGACCCTTGTTGTAGAAGTTGTTGATGGCGTCGCAGTCGGTGAGCACGATGGCGTCGTAGCCCCACTTGTTGCGGAGAATATCAACCAAAAGACGGTCGGAGGTGCAGCAAGGCTTGTCCTCGTAGCGGTTGTAGGCGCACATTACCTCGCGGACGTTGGCCTTCTTTACAAGTGCCTTAAATGCAGGCAGATATGTCTCCCAGAGGTCGCGCATCGAAACCTTGGCATTGTAGGTGTGGCGGAGAGGCTCGGGGCCACTGTGGACGGCGTAGTGCTTGGCGCAGGCGTGGGTCTTGAAGTATTTGGAGTCGTTGCCCTGCATTCCGAGAACGGTCTGGACACCGAGAACGGCATTCATATAAGGGTCCTCGCCGCAGGTTTCCTGACCGCGTCCCCATCTTGGGTCACGGAAGATATTCACGTTAGGACACCAGAATGTAAGTTCAGGATTTCCAGGGTAATATGTCACTCCCATCGGAACGTTGAACACATTGTGGTCGCTGCGGTTCCAGTTGGCGCGTGCCTCGTCGGATACGGTAGAGAACACGTCGAAAACGAGTTTCTCGCTGAAGGCTGAAGCCATTCCAATAGGCTGAGGATAAACGGTATAGCCGTCCTGACGCACACCGTGGCAAGCCTCGCTCCACCAGTTGTAACTCGGGATTCCAAGTCGGTCAACGGAGATTGATTTGTTCATCATCAGGCCAACCTTTTCCTGGGGCGTTAGCAGCGAGATGAGGTTTTCCACACGCTCCTTGTTGGATAGTTTTGTGTCCTGGAATGGGTATTCCTGGGCCATTGCCGAGGCCGACAACGCCACGGCAGAAATTAATGTCAATAGTCTTTTCATAATTTTTTAATGTAAATTAAATTAGATGATTTGATGCGGTAAAGGTAATGAAAAATCTTTATTTCCCAAATGATGAATGGTTGTCCTTGCGATAATCCAATGCAGGTTTCTCCACCAACAATTTCAGCAGTAAATAATTGATTGCTGGAACCGTAATGAAAAACAGCATTTTCAGTAAGCCATATTCATCAATCCGCATATAGTAGAAATATTTTTCCTCTAATGTAACGCATACAAGAAATATCAATAAATGAACCACATAGAAACCTACCAACATAATATTGGAAACATGGGAATCAACTTTACCTTTGCAATGCAGACTTGAACTGACAGAGGCAACTACAATATACAGAACAGATACAACAACCATAGCGCCAAGCCATATAATAAGTTCAATTGGAATGTAATGTCCATAACCGTGGTACTCGTGAAACATGATCATTAGCATCGACTTCGAAGTAAGCACCGATGCGAAGAGCACAAACAGCAAATCCAATATCACAATCAGTATAATAAATGTGGGTTTCATAATTATTTCTCAAGCGCTTTCAACAACATCTTAAATCTCTCAGTCCATGATTTACCATCTGTGTTCAAAAACACATCAGCATCGTTGCCGATTTGGCTTCCGTGGTTGGTGAGTACAAGACGGTATGATTTTCCTGAAACCAACTCGTTTACTCTCAGGATTTTGAACCAGCTCTCGAAGTCAGCGCCCATGGGAGCCTCCAGTTTTATGGTTTTCAGTGCGCCATCAGGCTCATATACTGCATATCTCTCTCCGCTTTCAGCTGTCTTGTAAGTAATTGGAGAATACTTTGCGGTTCCGTCGGACAAAGTGTTTTCAAAGAGAATGCTGCGCTTGATACCGCCGTCGTAGGCCATATACATATTCTGAGGGTCGGCAGTCTTGATGCCGTCGAACACAAAATTGTAGCAAATGTCAGAAAAATCGCGCTTGATAGTCACGCTCCAGATTCCGGCGGTGTCCTTGGTCATTTTTATTGGAGCTGATGTCTCCATCTCCAGCGAGACCTCCTTGGCGTTTTCGGCCTTGAATCTGAATGTTACTGAATCCTGACCGAACTCAGGCGAGATTATAGGTTTTGGGAACAGACGCGCCATTACGCCGGGTGTGAATGGAACCTCGTTGCCGGTGGCCTTTGGAGCAGGCTGTGCATCAGCCATTGCCTTTGCCGAAGCCTCGGGATTGAAGAGCATTGGCATTGTACGGGCAAGGAAATATTTTGCGTTCATCCAGGTATGACCGAACTTGCCTGTTGTGAACTCCTTGATGGCTGTGATTCCCTTGCCATCGAGGAACTCCAAATAATCGCGAGAGGTGCCGTAGAGGAAATCGTCGGTGCCGATGCCGAGCCAGAAGAGATGAACTCTGTCGTTGAAATCCTTCTCATCGTAAACAGGCAACTCAGTTGTGGTAAACGAACTGTATGAGCAGAAATACGAGAACTTGTCGAGGTTTGTAAGACCATTGAAGAGCGCCTGATTTCCTCCACGTGAGAAGCCTCCGATGGCGCGGTGGTCGCGGTCGTTTATGGTGCGGTAATTGGCCTCAACGTAAGGCATAAGGTCGTTGATGAAATCCTTTCCGAAGAGGTCGCCCATCTGGGGAATTGGCGCAATGTTGCTACCCTGAGGAAGAAGTTTGCTTGGGTTTCCGTATGGGAGAACGATTATCATATCCTTGGCCTTGCCCTGTGCGATAAGGTTGTCGAGGATATAGTTCATACGGCCAACCTTGTAGTAAACTTCCTCAGTATCAGTGGTTCCGCTGATGAGATAGAAAACAGGAAGGCTGTCGGTGGAATTGCCGTAAGAGGCCGGAGTGTAAACAAGCGCACGGCTGTAACAGCCAAGAGTTTTGGAGTAGTAGGTCTCGTAATGAACGTCGCCGTGAGGCACATTCTGAATGGCGTGAATCAGCGCACCGTCCTTGCCGGGAATATCGAGGAGCGAGTTTTTGAAGCCCTCGTTAGGGAACCATTCGCAACATTCAGGGTCCATGATGCTCACGCCATCCACAACAAAGCAATATGGGTACATATCAGGCTCGGCTGGTCCGAGAGTTGCGGTCCAAACGCCTGATGCAGAATCCTTCTGCATGTCGTTGCGGCCTGCAAACTGCACGTCAACCTGAACGCTCTTGGCGTTGTCGTTTTTGTAATAGAAAGTTACTGTACCGTCGGCATTTACAACGGTGGATTCAAAAGGCTTTTCAGCCTCCTTGGGCGCATTGCACGCCGAAATCGCAATCGCCAGCGAGGCGATGAGAGTCAGTTTTGAAGTTTTCATTTCTTAGTGTAATTATATTATTGTGAGTTATTTTCTTATAATTTCCCAATGACCTTTTTTGGTGGCGCCCACGTGTCTTATAGTTCCTGTTCTTTTCAATTTGTCCAATTGCTTTTTTATTCCATCGGGCGAAATACCCACCAATTTTGCCAACTCGTCGCGAGTGGTAAAAGGATGAACGGCCAGCTCCTCCAAAATCATTTCTTGGGTACTCTTCGGTTTTTCTTGGGTACCTCTCTGAGGCCCAGAATTGATTTCTTGGGTACTTACTTGAATTTCTTGGGCACTATCGAGCCTTGGCTGTATCTTGTATTCATCGGGAGGATCGATAATCAAGTATCTGTTTTTGAGAACCCATTTCTCGTTCAGGAGCAGATTCCGGAAAAACCGCTCAAGGAAGACGGTTGTCCTTTGGATGCCTTTCAGATAATTTCCATAATTAGCCCTCACCAAGGCATTTCTAAAATACCAAGAATGATTGGCAAACATTTCGTTATCAACCTCAAATCCTATCGAACGCAAATATTGTATAGTAAACACGGCCGTTGTGCGGGTATTGCCCTCACAGAATGGATGGATTTGCCATATTCCAGACACAAAATTAGTAATATGGAGAATCATCTCGTCCATAGTAAGGTTCACGAAATCGAACTTCTGTTCTCCTTCTATGTCGAAATCGAGGGCACGTCGCAAATCCTGCCAATTAAGGTAGCTTACACTATCCCCTTTTAGAATCCATTCCTTTTTGGAAATGTCATAGGTGCGGATTTTTCCAGCGTGCTTAAAAACGTCATTGAAAATCCTACGGTGAAGGGAAATAAAGCCGTTGGTATTGAACGCCAAAGACGTTGTAGACAAAATCTCTGCAATGTTTGCAGAAACCTTGTCAGCCTCCTGATCGTCGTCGTTTACTTGCTCTCTTGTAGATTTCTGCTCATAATAACTCCATATCAGTTCCTTGGCCTGGGCGAGGGTGATCTCTCCCTCGATATTCCTGCGGGCGGTTTCCTGGAGATACTGCGAGGTCTTGAGCCCATCCACGGCCTGCAATCCTATCGCGGTGCTCCAGATGAAAGCCGATTCCCTCTTGGAGGGCTCCCCCTGACGGAAATATTCGTCGAAATCTATGTATTTGTTGTCTGCCATTGCGTGCGTTTTGGTTGGATACAAAGATAGATATTTTATGCGAGAAAAACACATTTTTCCTTTTCATAATTTCGCTCCAAAACTTCCCAATCCCAATATTTTTTCCTAACTTTACCATCGAAAACTTACATCATCAATTTTTATATAAAACTAACAGATTAATGAAAACTAAATTCAAGTACCTTCCCTTATTGGGAATATTGTGCCTCACTCAGTGCAAGGAGGCTGATTTTCATCATCCCCATCATCCCCGATTCCCCCGACCTTTGCCGTTATTGACACGTGGTGAAGGTCGGGGCTACGGAACGTGGAGGTCTAAAGACCTCTGAATTTTTGCGTATAATTTGATATTTAATTATCGCCTCCTAACAGGTCCACTTGTGGACCTTCACGCTCCGTAGCCCCGACCTCCACCAAACCGTATGAACCGCTGAGGTCGGGGAAAACGGGGAAACGATGATAACGATGAATCAATCAAATAAAATATACATAAAATGAGAAAACTTATAACATCAGCATTTTTAGCGCTGGCCACCATTACCGCCAGCGCACAGGGATTTACCAATCCCGTACTTCCAGGCTTTCACGCCGACCCTTCTGTATGCCGTGCTGGCGATGATTTCTACCTCGTAAACAGCACCTTCCAGTATTTTCCGGGAGTGCCGGTTTTCCACAGCAAGGACCTCGTAAACTGGGAACAGGTAGGCAACTGCCTCACGAGAAAATCACAATGTGACCTCTCCAACATGGACGGCAACGCTGGAATCTACGCGCCCACCATCCGCCACCACAAGGGCAGATTCTATATGGTGACCACCGTGTTTCCATCCAGAAGACATTTTTATGTATCTACCGACAATCCTTCAGGTGAGTGGTCGGAGCCAATCATAATCGACTTTGCCATCGGAAGTTGCGACCCTACTTTGTTTTTTGATGACGACGACAAATGCTACTTCCTATGGAAAGAGGGCGACATCAAAATCTGCGAGATCGACGTTGCCACCGGCAAACAACTCGGCGAGATCCATCACCTTGGCGTGGGCCTTGGCGGTCGCTATCCCGAGGGTCCGCACATCTACAAGAAAGACGGATACTATTACCTGATGCTCGCCGAGGGAGGCACTGAGCACGGCCACCACGTAAATATCCTGAGAAGCACCTCACTCTTTGGACCTTACGAGGCCAACAAAGCCAATCCTATACTCTCGCACTTCAGTATGGCCGAGCAGAACAACCCCATCCAGGGCCTTGGCCACGCCGACCTCATCCAAGCCAGCGACGGCAGTTGGTGGATGATCTGCCTCGGATACCGCACAAGCGGTTACCTTCAGCACGTAATGGGACGCGAGACATTCCTTGCGCCCGTCCGCTGGGACCGCAACGCCTGGCCAGTGGTAAACGGCAACGGAACCATCCAAATAGATATGGACTGCGAGACTCTTCCTCAGGTTACAATGCCCAAGGATCCCGTTCAGGAGGAGTTCGATGCCGAAAAAATGCCATTGGGCTGGCACCATCTCTGCATTCCCGACGAATCCAGATACTCGCTCACCGAGCGCAAGGGATTCCTGCGATTGAGGCCATCCAAATATACACTCTCCGAGGTGGCCTCGCCCACATTTGTGGCGCGCCGTCAGACACAACTGAACTTCGAGGCTACCATAGCCATCGACGCCAGCAACCTCTCTGAAGGCTCCATCGCGGGACTCTCGGCCTACGCCGCCGCGCTCAACCATTACGACATCGCCGTAACACGCGAGAAGGGAAAACTGAAAGCCGTTTCCAGAATCCGTGTGGGTCAGGTATCTCACATAGAGAATGTTATGGAGTTGCCAGCTAATAGCGCTTACCTCCGCATCACCTCCGACAAGGATTTCTATTATCTCTCGCTATCAGCTGATAACAAAAAATACACACAACTCGCCAAGATGGATTACCGCTACCTGAGCACCGAGACCATCGGCGGATTCACCGGCGTGATGCTTGGCGTATTCGCTGAGGGAAACAAGGGTTTCGTAGATATCGACTGGATGAGGTACGAGGAGAAATAGCGATTAAACTTTTTCCGCATTGCAATATCAAACTAATACAAATTCACCCAAATCCATTACACCAATATGCGAAAAAGACAATTAGTATTCCTTACCGCGCGGCCAACTTCCTCTTCGGCTGTCATCCTTACCACAACTACTCGCTTGTTGCGGCCATCGGCGCGGCCCGTCCCAAGGCTGTTTTCTACGGCAACAACAGGGCCGATTTCTCGTTCATTCCCGGAAACATGGCTCCCGGACTCCTTTTCCGCAAGCCTGACCATTTCGAGAACTACGACGACTGGCCATTCCTCTGGGGTGAGAACGAGGGCACCATTGCCGGAAACACTCAGTACGTAATCTTCGGACTGGCCTTCAAAAACCAGGCTCAATAAGTTTCGAGAAGATTTTGGAAACAGAAAAAATATTTATACCTTTACAGCATTAAAAATCATTAATATGGAAAGGATATATCAGACTATCACCGAAATAGAGGAAAAATCAGAGGCAGAACTCGTGGTTATCCGTCACGGACAAAGTGGCAATTACAGCGAGGTGGAGCTCGGGGCAGGTTGCGTATTAGCTGCCATAACTTTTACCGCACAGATGTTTGTGGATATCGAAATCGACCCGTACACAATCTACTGGATTACGATGGCGTCGTTTTTGGTCGGCTTTCTGGCTGTCAAGTTTATACGACCGCTGAAATCGCTGCTTCTGCCCAGGAAAAAGAAAACGAGAAACGTGGAGATCTATGCACGCGCGCTGTTTCAGAAAGGCGGTATCCACCTCACCAAGAAGCACATAGGCATCATAGTTTTCTGCAGCGACCTCGAAAAAACCGCCGCAATTATCGCCGACAACGGCATTGAGACCAAGGTGCCCGGCGAGGAGATGAAGAAGGTGAAGGAGGCCCTCAAATCCACTTACAAGAGTTCGGATTTTGTAGCTAATATCGCACATCCGCTCAACACCCTAAGCCAGGTGCTCCAGACCTATCTGCCATCCAGCGGAAAGGATTTGAACGAAATCCCTGATGATCTGAAGATTACATTATAAAAAACCGTACACACAAAAAAAACGCAGATTAGCCCGCACGGACCGATCTGCGTTTTTTTTGTGTCTTTATTTTTTTTCAGCTGATGGCAAAATCTATTCACCCATCTGCGTGGTCCTTATAATCTTGTCGATATTGAGGCTCCTTGCGCTGGCATCGAAGATATCCTTGTAGATGCCGCCCTGCTTGTAAACCTCCTCCGGATTTCCGCCCTGCTCCACGCGTCCGTCCTTGAGAGCGTAAATCATCTCGCTGTCAATGATTTGCGAAATGGAATGCGAGATTATCACCACGGTGCGGTTCTGCTTGATGGCGTCGATGGCGTTCTTTATCTGCTCGGTGGCCACGGCGTCGAGGCTGGCGGTTGGCTCGTCGAGGAAGATAATAGGCGGATTCTTGAGGAACATTCTGGCGATGGCTATTCGCTGCTGCTGACCGCCCGAAAGCTCGGCCGCGTTGGTGTCAAACTTGTCGGGCATGGTCTGGATGGCGTCGTAAATGTAAGCCTTCCTGGCCGCCTCGCAAACCTCCTCAAAAGTGGCATCAGGCTTGCCGTAACGGATATTTTCCTCCACGGTGCCGTCGAAGATGTGGTTTTTCTGAAGCACGAGACCAATATGCTCGCGGAGATACTGGGTGTCCCATTCACGGAGGTCCACGCCGTCCACCTTGATGCTTCCACAGTCAGGCTCGTAGAATTTGTCCAAGAGATTTACCACGGTACTTTTTCCGGCACCTGACAGGCCCACAAAAGCCGTAATCTTGCCGTGCGGAATCTTCATATTGATATCGTGGAGAGCCTTGCAGCCGTTTGGATATGTGAAATCCACGCCGGAAATCTCTATCTCGCCCTTCACGGTCTCAGGCTTGTATTTGCCGGTCTGCTCCTCGCTCTCCTTGCTGTTCAGGATGTCGAAATATCCCTCGGCGTAGATGAGCGCTTCGTTTACATCGTCGTAGATTCTGTGAAGCTGACGGATTGGCGCTGTCACGTTGGCGAAAAGCATCACGTGATACATTATCTTACCGATAGTCATGCCCGGATAGTCTGTAAGCACGAGATAAGCCGTCAGGATGATTATTAACACGGTACCTATCTGCTCCACAAACTGCTTGAGTCCGTCGAAGAGAAACCAGTATTTGCGTGTACCCATCTGATTGTCGCTCAGATCCTTGAGAATCTTGGTCTGCTTTCTGTACTCAATCTCCTCGCGGTTAAACGACTTTATCACGCTGATACTCTGGAGGATATTGAGCACGCCGTTGCTCTTGGCCTCGCGGTATTCGCGCATATTGGTGCGCCAGCTCTTGAGCTTGCCAGCCTGAAGGGTTGTAATCCAGAAATATACCGGCACTATAACGAGAGCCGTGAGTCCCACATAGAAATTGGCCAGAAACATAAGCACGATGGCGAAGATGGCGCTTGTGCCGAGCGGCAGAATGTCGATGAAGAAGTTCCTGATAGTCATGGTGATGAAATCCACGCCGCGGTCTATGCGGGTCTGAACCTTTCCGGGCTTGTTTTCGTCACGGGTGAAGAAAGCCACCTTGAAAGTCACGATTTTCTTGATGATGGCGGCGGCGAGGTCCTGAGAGATGTGCACCTTGATGCGCTCACCGTAAAACTTCTGCGCAAAATTCACAAAAAGCACCAGAAGCTCCTTTCCAAGAAGAATGGCAGAAATTATTACGAGTACCTTGGCGGCATCGCCCCACTCGAAACTCACCGAATGAATAAGCTCGTTGATCTTGTCGACAGTCTTATCGAGCACCACGGCGTTTACCTGCGCCGCCAGCGAACCCACAAAAGTGAGCGCCAAAGTAATAAGCACCAGCCATCTGTAAGGCTTCACAAACGGCCAGATATGGGCAAAAAGTTGTTTTAATGTCATTGTTTTTTTAGTAGTTAGTAGATAGTAGTTAGTAGTTGTAGTTGTAGTTAGTAGTTTACCTATTAGTTGCAAAAATAAAAAATAATTGAAACATAATTTCCCAAAAATATACGAAAAATAGTTTGTTGCTAACACAGAAAATAAGAATCGGACCAAAAAGCACCATTTTTTCGCATTTATCGGACCAAAATGGTCCGATTATTAGAAAAAAATACGTACTTTTGGTCCGATTTAAAAAAAACGAGGAAACAATGGATACATCAAGAGAAATACTTCAGTTCTTACATTACAATCCCTTATCATCAAGGGAAGATATAGCCAAAGGGCTAAAACTCGAAGAAAGCGATACTTCAATAAAAAGAATAATCACCCGATTGGTGCAGGAGGGCAATATTGAGATATCAGGAAAAGCCCGTGCTACAAAATATACACTTTCTGCACAGGCACATATACTCACGCCCCTAAACCTGGACACTTATTTTGCAAAAGACGTTGATGAGAGAGATGTTCAAACCTCATTCAACTTCGACCTCATAAAAAACATATTACCAAAGGTTCAAATATTCACCAAACAAGAGTTGAACCATTTAAACGAGTTACACTCGGTATTCAAAAGGCATATTACAGGCATGACTGCAAATGAATATCAGAAAGAAATGGAAAGACTCGGAATCGACCTCAGTTGGAAGTCGTCGCAAATAGAAGGCAATACCTATTCCTTGCTTGAGACCGAACGACTCTTGAGGGAAAGCAAGACAGCCTCCGGCAAATCCAAAGAGGAAGCCATAATGTTGCTAAACCACAAAGAGGCTTTGCGTTTTGTGCTTGACAATCCAGACTACCTGCAAAATCTTTCGGTGAGTCACATAGAGGACATACACCAATTGCTTACGAGTGAACTCAGCGTGGATCGTGGCATAAGACACCGCAGGGTAGGCATTACCGGCACCAACTACCGCCCTTTGGACAATGAAATTCAAATAAGGGAAGCACTAAGGGATACTTGCAGCCTGATAAATCTAAAGGATGACATCTTCGAGAAAGCGCTGCTGACTCTTGTAATGCTATCATACATACAGGCATTCACCGACGGAAACAAACGAACCGCCAGAATCACAAGCAATGCCATTCTAATAGCCAATGGATACTGTCCTTTGTCGTTCCGCACAGTTGACTCCATCGACTACAAGAAGGCTATGCTTATATTTTATGAACAAAACAACATTTTCGCTTTCAAAAAAATATTCATAGACCAATACGAATTTGCCGTAAAGGAATATTTTTAGAATGACCAAATTGCAAATATCTCGATACAAAAGTCAGCCCTCGAAAACAACGAAGACTGACTTTTTTTATTTTTCGACTATTTCCACCAAGCCCTTTTGAGCGATATTGACAAGTTCACGCCTCAACGCTAAAAGATAAAAATCCTCGGTATAACCATTGGGAACTTTCGTGATTTTTTCGCCACCAATCAAAGGTAATCCATATACCTTGATAAATATTCCTGAGTGGGATTTTGCATTCTCTGTAGGACATTCTCTTACATCATATTTGGCTGCGGGCAAATCTATATTACGTATCTCTGACACGTTCATTTTAGCATATCCAAATAGCCGTCTGTTTTTGTATTGAGGTATCTTTGAAATATCAGACATCCAGGAATCCACAGACATAGTCATAACTGACAAATATTCCTCCCTTATCGAAGGTCTCAGCTCAAACGCCATTGGCAAAACCATACCATTATTTATCATTCTGGGCGAGAAGATAGCCCTTGCAACATTATCGGTATCAGCTATCATTTATTACTTATTTTTTTCATTACAGACAAAACCTTTTTTACAGAGAATCTTACCAAACTTTCACCTTCCAATTCTCCATTGGAATGCTTGATGAAATAGGTAACTTTGGATTTGCCTATCTGAATATCTGAATTTCCCTTATACGAAGATAAAAGAACCGAGCCGTTTCTCTCTGGAGAGAGCCACCATCCCTTCAGCAATTCATCATCGGCCTCCTCAAGAACTTTCTTCACATTTTTTACGCTTTCCTTTTCCAAAGGCGACGCACCATCCCCATCCCAGTCGTATTCATATTCCTGATAATCCGACAACTGCTTTATCAGTCGGGAATACTCAATACGGCTTGAGGTCTTGGCTTCCAGATTCCAACTTTTCGTAAGACTTTTCAGGAAATCCAAAGTCTTCTGCAAACAACTCTCATTATCAGCAATAAGACTCAACTGCTGAAAAATCTGCGCATTAATCTGTGCTGTACTCATAACAAACAATTTAATTGACATACTCAATCAGAGGCGTCTCCACACTCTAATCTCTCCACTAATATCTTTTTTTACATCTTATCCATCTTGTATCCCAGTCTGGCGAGCTCCACGGCCGCGCCTATCTGATAGAGCACGTATACGCTGCGGGTGAATATGTAGAAAGCCAGCACGCTGGAATTCTCTATCTGCTCGTGGCGGATCTTGTCCTGGACATACTGCGCGCACTTGCGCACAAAATCCTCGCATTTGTTGAAATCGCCGCCGCTGAGGCCGAGAATCTCGCCGCGCACCACCTCGTCCATATAATCGAAACCGCGCTTGTCGCGCAGATGCTCATACAGATTCTCGTGACGGCCGTAGATATTCCAGTCGAGATCCCAGTAATGAGCCACGCCCATGCCCACGTACATAGCCCAGCCCAGGGCCACGGTGGGATAATCATTAACCTCGCGGAGCGCGTCCTTGATATACGACAGCGAAATGGAATCCCATTTCTCGGTGATATCGGGAGAGGCCGGAGTCCTGCCGTCAAAAATCTTCTCGCCCTTGCATATATTCACGAGGCCGTCCATAAGATTGCTCTCGTAGTTGTCCAAATATTCCTGCTGATCCATTGCCATTAGCTGAATAATAAAATAAACACAATTTTAAACGCAAAGATACAAGAAATAACAGAGAGAACGAAAGTATTTTAAATTTTTTTTGGAAATTAACAAGAAATTTGGCAACTTTGGCAAACATTTCCCCCAAATAATACAGAAAAATGAGAAAAATATTTATAATCTTGAGTATATTGCAGCTGATGGCAATGCCGTCCCGGGGCCAGAAGCTGAAAAACGCATTCTCGCAATACCAGAAAGGCAACTTCAACGAGGCATACAACTCATTCAACAAGATGAGGAACACCCCCAAGGAGACCATAGCCGCCCATTACGGAATAGGCCTGGTGTACCAGAACCCCAACAGCCCCAGGCACAACTCCATAACAGCATACATGAACCTATCGAAGGCCAAGGGCAAATACGCATCGGCCTCCGACGACGAGAAAAACTATCTGAGACAGAGCTACAACATCGACCTCCAGGCCATAAACGCAATGATAGACACCATAGCCGCCGGAGAATACGCCAAGGCCACACACACCAACACCACAGAGGGATATTACGCATTCATACGCAAATACAAGGAATCGCAGAAATACTGCGACATGGCCCGCCAGAACATAGAACGCATAGAGCTGGAGCACAAGGACTACGTATTGCAGATATTCGGGCAGATAAACTCCGGCACCCGGTACCCCAAAAACACGATAGAAGGACTTAACAAATTCCTCAGCGACTTTGGGCGCGACAAGGATTTTCCGCGCGCCAAGGTCGACAGCCTGGCACACAGGATCATGGACTGCGCATTCCAGTCGGGCGAGGCGTCGGACGTAGCATACATCTACCGCAACCTCGCCCCGGCGCTTATACCCAAGCTCACCGAAAAGCAACGCCTTCAGCTGCAAACCGCCGAAAACGCACACCGCAGCCTCCCCTTCATGGAGCCATACAACGACAGCCACAAGCCCATCTACGAGCAATACATCAAGGAAGCCGCGCCGTGCGACCTGGCATTTGTGGCAGTGCTCAAGCTGATGGCGCCATACATCAGCCAGCAGAAATACACCGAGGCCGCCAACGTGCTGGCCCAGTACAGAGTGCTATTCCCAAACATGGCCGACAGAATAGACAAGACCATGAACCTGCTGACCGGCAAGGCACCCGAATACAGCCGGCACATCAGGCTGCCCGACGAAATCAACAAGAAGTACGTGGGATATCCGGTGCTATCAGCTGATGGCAGGACATTGTACTTCGCGCAATATCCGCTGCCATTCAACCACCCGATAGACCAGCAGACACTATTCGAGGAAGACATTTACCTCTGCGACTACAACAGCGGAAAATGCACCAACGTGCGCCCCCTTACCGGAATAAACACGCCCAACAACTACGAGAGGCCATCCACAATGCATCCCAGCGGAAACGAGCTGCTCTATTACTCCAACAGCCAGATACACATAGCCGACCTCTACGGCGGCAAGACTCCCAAACAATTCTACGCCATCAACCAGATAAGTCGGATCGTAGCCATGTCGTTCTGTGA
>JAZQPB010000138.1:0-7559 GCA_045628165.1 Bacteroidales bacterium
CGAGTACCATTTTAGGTATAACAGGCGTAATCATATGGACACAATCTTTGATGTGCTTATTCGCAGAATGGTCGAATACCAATTAACTCGCTTATAATCAATTAAATTATCAGTGCGCACTAAGCGCCTATACCTATAAAAAAATCTTTCATAAAGCCCCTCTAACTCGATTTTTTTTGAGTTAGAGGGACTTTTCGGGGAGCATCAATCTTTACTTGCCGTTCCTAATCACATCAAAAATCACCTCGTGTGTGGAGGCTTTCAGGTCGTAGTTTACTCCTACAAGAACTATGTCACGGGCAAGTCCACGTAGTTTCTCAGGATAGTTTTTCTTGTAGATCTGCGCAATTGCGCCTTCGGCATCCTTGTCGTACTTGAACTCCACAACAATGGCAGGCTTGTTGGATTTTTTCAACGGAACAAAAACCATATCGGCAAAGCCCTTGCCTGTTGGCAACTCTCTGAAAATGTGATAATACGCCTGAGCCGAGAAATATGCGAGCCTAATAGCGCAGGCCATTGAGTTCTCGTTGTTGAACTCCAATATCGACGAGGCCTCGAAATGGAACTTGTCGAATGCCTTGGCTACATACTCGGCATTCATATTTATAGTCTCAGTTACAAGTTCGAATGACTCCTTCATAGCGCGCGACACCTCGCTCCAATCCGACTGTCTGATAGTAAGTTGGAACTCGCCGCCAACCTCTGTATTTGGGATAAAACAGGTGCTATTTTCAGGATTGTATGACAGATAGCCCAAATGGATAAGCAGAGTGAGAACGTCGTCGCTATCCTCTACACGTTTCATATCATTTCTGAAACTGATAACCTGAACTGACACACTCTCACCATTCAGCATCCTAATAATCTTACTCCTGACATTGTCGGCATCTATCTTTATATAACTCTCTATCGAAGAATACGAGGCTGTCTTGCCCCAATAACTGGAATAGTCTTGGTGCTTGATACTCTGAATTACCGAATTGGGATTAAACATAGACTTCTCCCTTCCGATAATATAGCCATCGTATGCCCTCTCCATCAACTCGACATCCATTCCATATTTCGTACACAGAGATTCAACCTCAGTTTTGGTGAATCCGTAATATGTAGCAGTTGGGCCAGGAGTTATCATACTATACTCGTCGAAGTTATTGAGTGCCGAATGTGTCTCAACCTTTATTATAGGCAGAATGCCAGTCATATACACCAATGCGAAAACCTGATCGGCCTGATCGCACTTAAACATAGTGCGGAGCCAGTTGACATATTCCTGACTCACCTCTTCGCTGTCGTCACGCACAAGGCAATCCCACTCGTCGATTATAAAAATGAATCGCTCGCCGGTGCGCTCGTTGATATCAGTAAGCACATCCATAAGATTGTCGCTGGGCCTTTCTGTATAAGAGTAATGCTTCTTGATATCCTCCCTGACGGTCTTGTCCATATACTGAACCTTGGTAAGGCCTTCGGCATTGCCTCTAACGGCGAATTTAGTAAGGTCAAGATAAATTGTAGCGTACTTGTTGAGGTGCTTCTCGTATGAGGGCATCTGTGATATTTTCAGATTCTGGAACAGTTCGCGAGAATCGCAACTCTTATCGTAATAGGCATACATCATCTTGGCAGCCAACGACTTGCCGAAACGGCGAGGACGAGATACGCAGATATACGAATTTCCATTGTCGATTTGGGTATTCACAAAACCTATCAATTCCGATTTATCGACAAAATCAGAGTTTTTTAGTTTCCTGAAATTAAAATTGCCCTTGTTGATAAACTGTCCCATAGTGCTGAAAACATTTAAATATTAGTCACTTTGCAAAGATAATACTAATTTCGGAAATTATTCACACAGAATCCGCTGATTTTTTTGTCAACTTTTCATACATCTCTCCTCACAAAAAACTCTTATCTTTGCGTCGAAAATTAAACAAAACTAAAAGATGATACGGAGAATTGGATTATTGGTCGTGATTTTGGCGACCTGTTTGAGCGCATACGCACAGAGCGTGGTGCAGACTGTGAGAGGAACAATCTTGGACGAGGCCAGCGACATTCCGTTGCCCGGTGCGCTTATCAGCATCGACGGAAGTCAGGAAATGGCTGGAATATCAGACCCCGACGGAAAATTCGAAATCAGGAACATCCCCGTGGGCCGTCATAATGTGACGATTACATTTGTGGGCTACGAGCCAGCGGTAATCAAGGAAATGCTGGTATCAGCCGGAAAGGAAAACGTGCTGAATATCTCTATGAGAGAATCAGTTAACGAATTGAACGAGGTTGTAGTAACCCCAAAAGTAAACAAGCAGCAGCCGCTCAACACAATGTCGCTTGTGGGCGCCAGGATGATGAGCGTGGAGGAGGGAAGCCGATATGCCGGAGGAGCCAGCGATCCCGCTCGACTTGCAAGCGTGTTTGCAGGCGCGTCGTCGGGAGGTGCCACCAACGGAATCTCTATCCACGGAGCCGCACCTCAGTTAATGCTCTGGAGGATAGAGGGTGTGGAGGTGCCCAACCCCAACCATTTTGCCGAAATCACGGGAGCAGGCGCTGGAGTCTTCTCGTCGCTGTCGGCATTGGTATTGGGCAACAGCGATTTCATAACCGGAGGAAGCCCCGCAGAATACGGAAACGCAATATCAGGAGTCTTCGATATGAAACTGCGCTGCGGCAACAACGACCACTATGAGCACGCCTTCCAAGTGGGCACACTTGGAATTGATTTTGCATCAGAGGGTCCCTTCAAAAAAGGCGGCAAGGCCTCATACATAATCAATTACAGATACTCCACAATGGGTTTGGCAAGCAAGGCCGGATTCCTGAATATGGGCGACGAGAATATGGATTATCAGGACCTTAACTTCAAGGTGAACATCCCGACCAGGAACGCGGGCACTTTCGCAATCTGGAGCACAAGCCTCATCGACCATTACAAATCGGAGGTTAAGGACAAGGACGACTGGGAGACCGTCTGGGATATGAACTCGTCGATGGCCGACCAATATATGATAGCCGGCGGAATATATCACAAAATCACGCTCGGCGACGGCGGACAACTGAAAACATCGCTCTCAGTAACCGCCAACAAGGACATCATAGGCACCTACGACTATGACCTGGACCTTGTGGAAACTCCCAACATCCGCAACGAGAACCACAATATGAACCTGATTCTCGACGCCCAGTATCAGAAGAAATTCAGCCCGAGATACACAATGCTTTTGGGTGTAAACCACGCGCACATCAGCAACAACTTCTGGCTGGAGCGCTGTCCCAATGTAGGCGAGCCTCTTGAGGAGGTTTTCAGGAACGACGGCACGGCAGGCCTTACCCGCGCCTACACAAGCAACAAACTGAACCTCAGCAACAAACTTACAATGATTCTGGGACTGAATCTCATAAACTTCACCACTAACAGCGAGGTGAACGTGGAGCCAAGATTCTCGATGAGTTACAAGGCGTCACCAAAACAGACTATCGGAATGTCGTGGGGATTGTACAGCCGAAAGGAGAAAAACGACGTTTATTTTGTGGAGATAGACGGCCAGAAAGTAAACGACAAACTGAAACTCACAAAATCTCAGCACGTGGTGCTCACTTACAGCAACTCGCTCACAGATAATATGTTGCTGAAGATAGAACCATTCTATCAGTATCTCTACGACGTGCCTGTGGAGATGGGGACCACATTCTCTATGCTCTGCAATCAGAATTTCTTCGTTGACAAGGCTTTGGAGAACGAGGGCTACGGTCGCAATTACGGAGTTGACATCACACTGGAGCGTTACCTGAAAAACGGACTTTACGGAATGATTACCGCAACTGTCTATAACTCAGAATTCAAGGACTCGCGCGGCGAATGGAGGACTTCCGTCTATAACCGCAACTTTGTGGCCAACGTGCTTGGTGGCAAGGAATGGATGGTGGGCAAAAACCGTCAGAATGTTTTCGGAATCAACGGCCGTATCACTCTCCAGGGCGGCGACAGGTACACTCCATATCTTGAGGCGTCGTTTGAGGACGTGCTGAAGGATCCTAACCGCTGTCTGCCCTGGGACGATGAGCATTGCTACGAGAAGAGGGTTTCGCCACGTCCAATATGGGGCGCGTCGGTGAAATACACCGTGAACAAGAAGGGCGGACGCTCGCACCATTTCATCTGCGAGTTTCTGCACAGCAGCAGCTTCAGCGGCCACACCTTCGACCTCGCCACAATGGATATGAAGCCGTTCTACACGGAACTCAACTTCCCTAATATAGCGTATAGGTTTGAGTTCTAGAAAATTTTTTAATCGCACAGATGACACTGATAACACAGATTTTCACGGATTATAAAAAGAAAATCTGTGTCATCTTGTGTTATCTGTGCGAAAACTTAGTACTCGAAATTGATTCTGCGGTTGAATCTTCTGTCGTTGTTCTTGGCGTCGCTGGTGCTGATTACCTCGTAGGCGCCGTCTGCATTGGTAGCGCCGCCAACTACGAGAACGTACTGGATGTTGCTGCCGTCAAAGATCACCCTCTTGGGCAGATACTCGCTTCGGCAGATAACAGGACCCTCGTAGAAGAATGTGCTGGCGTCCAATATTACTACGCCCTCGGTGATGATTGGCAGAAGGTTGATTACATACTTATCCTGGAACCAGTCGTAGCTGGTGTGGGAATACTCGTAAGCGCAATCCCAGTTCTCGATTTCGCACGAGGCCGATTTCCAAGAGCCGTCAAACCAATTGTATGTGGTCTCGTCGGAATCGTAACCCTCTAAGTATCCGTCCTTTACCAAAACCTTAACCTCGTCGCACTCGCCGTGCTGATAGGTTGAGAATTTTCCGTTCTCTATTCCGTAGACATCACTGATAGGCTCGCCGCCCTCCGAGAACTCGTCGCTCTCGTAGCGGTTTACGATAATCTGGCCGTTGTCGCCCTCCAGCTTATAGGTGATTTCGTAGATTGTCTGGCCGTTTTGGCTGACGGTCTTCACGCGGTTCTTGTCGTCGTAGGTGAAGGCGTAGGTTGTAACGGTCTCTTTCCAACTGTCGGGATCTTGGTACTCTGTCACCTTGATAGTCTTGGGCGCTAATGTGTGCTTTGCGTAGGTGCGCTCCTGACCCTTCATCTTGAATGGCACTGGGTCGCCCTCTTCTATATACTTGGGATCGTATGCCACGTAGTCCTTAACGTGATTGTCCTTAATCTCGAAAGTGGCGATTGTGTTGCCGTCGTATTTCAGAATCATAGAATCGCCCTTGGCAGTTGCCTTGTAATGCTTCAGGCTGCTCAGATCGGGGAAAGGCCAGCCTTGACGAATGGCTGAGAATCCGCTTCCGCCGGCGTATGCAAGTTTCTGATTTGGCGACTTCACGAACTCGCTTCCGTTCCAGTCATAAACCATTGGATAAGTTCCGCGGTAGTCATTATAATATACTGGCGAAACTTTCACAGAGTTGCTGTTGACGTACTCAATCTCGTATTCATTGGCCACACGGGCAGAGAAATCGTCCCAAACCTTCTGATGGTCTTCCACAAAATCGGAATGCATCATAAAGTCGAGTTTTCCGAGTTCGTCGCTGAAGTCGTCGAGTTTCAACTTGGTGAAGGGAATACCCTGGGTTGTCTTGGTAAGCTTGCCGTCGGCCATTGTGTAGAAATCCTTGCTGATAATGTCGCGGCTGCCCTCGCACTCAGAGAATCGGTAAACGTAGGCGAGAATGTTTCCGTCGGTCTTCTTGAAACAGTAGATAACGAGAGACTCATCGTTGTCGCTCCAAATGTTTACCTGACCGTAATTCTCAGGAGTTCTGTCGGTTGGGAAACTATAGCCTTTCAATTTCAGAAGGTCGAAAACCTGTTTTGCCACGTCCTCAGAGAAAACGTTTTCGGCTGATGGTTTTGCCTCGGCCTCTGCCGCCGGAGCCTGCTCCACGACTGTTGAGTCAGAATTCTGCTGACCTGAATTGCCCGAGCCACCACAGCCCACAATTCCCAAACTTGCCGCAAGGCAAGCGTAAATAAATTGTCTTTTCATAAAAAAAATAGATTAATATTAATTTTATCGCCACAAAAATACAAAAAAAAGAACACAGACCTCACGGAATCCGCAAAATCTGTGTTCTTAGATATAGATGAGAGATAAAAGATTATAGATGAGAGTTCTCTAATCTCTAATCCCTAATCCCTAATCTCTAATCTCAAAACCCATTACTTAGTCTCCAGAATGCACTTCTCGATGTAGTCGCCTACCTGCTTTGTGCCGTAAGCCTGACCCTCGGCGATGTCCTCGGTGCGGATACCGTCGGCGAGTGCCTTGTTTACTGCGTTGGTGATAATCTGAGCCTCCTCCTTGAGACCGAAGCCAGTCTCGAGAAGCATTGCTGCTGAGAGGATTGCGGCCATTGGGTTGGCGATATTCTTGCCGGCGGCCTGTGGATATGAACCGTGGATAGGCTCGAAGAGTGATGTGTAGACACCGATAGAGGCTGATGGCATCAGACCCATAGAGCCAGTGATTACAGAAGCCTCGTCTGTGAGGATATCACCGAATGTGTTCTCGGTAACCATTACATCGAAATCTCTTGGAGTGGTAACGATACGCATAGAGGCGTTGTCAACAAACATATACTCGGTCTTTACCTCTGGGTAATCCTTCTCCATACGCTGGGCAACCTTTCTCCAGAGACGTGAAGAAGCAAGCACGTTGGCCTTGTCGACAACGAGGAGCTTCTTGCGGCGCTGCATAGCAATCTCGTAAGAGCACTTCAGGATACGCTCGATCTCGTATGTAGAGTACATATTGGTATCCCAGGCCGAGAGACCGTCCTCAGAAACGCCCTTCTGACCGAAGTACATACCGCCGGTAAGCTCGCGAACTACTGTGAAATCTGCACCCTCCACGATCTCCTTCTTGATAGGTGACTTGTGGATGAGGGCTGGGAATGTATAGATAGGACGGATGTTGGCGTAGAGTTCCAATCTCTTGCGGATGGCGAGAAGACCCTGCTCTGGACGTACCTTGGCGTTAGGGTCGTTGTCGTACTTGGGCGAGCCGAAAGCGCCGAAGAGCACGGCGTCGCTCTGCTTGCAGATGTCAACAGTCTCGTCTGGCATAGGATTGCCACATGCGTCGATGGCGGCGGCGCCACCAAGTACAGGCACGTATGTGAACTTGTGACCTCTGATTTTCTCGATAGCCTGGAGAGCCTTCTGGGCCTCGGCAATTACCTCGGGACCAATACCGTCGCCGGGCAATACAGCAATTTGCTTATTCATTTTTATCGTATATTTTTGTGATTGTTCTTGATAATTCTGCGCAAAGATAAGAATAATTTCGCTATCTGAAAAAATATGTAAAAAAGTTTAACTGAATGTAATGAAAATTTGCCCGATATTTGTATATTTGTAACCGAATGTATAAAACATACAAATATGCAAACAGAAACTCAAAGCAAGTCCCCGAAGAGCAAATCGCTGCTCGCATCACTCATATTAGCTATCATACCCACAATATCAATACTCCTGGTGGGCATGAACACGGTGCTGTTCAAGGTGATACAGCG
>JAZQPB010000139.1:0-9133 GCA_045628165.1 Bacteroidales bacterium
TGCTCAGATGGATGGTGCTATCATCGTAGTTGCTGCTACTGATGGTCCTATGCCACAGACTCGTGAGCACGTGCTTCTCGCTCGTCAGGTAAACGTTCCACGCCTCGTTGTATTCCTCAACAAGTGTGATATGGTTGACGACGAAGAAATGCTTGAGCTCGTTGAGATGGAAATGCGTGAACTCCTTGATCAGTATGAGTTCGACGGCGACAACACTCCTATCATCCGCGGTTCTGCTCTCGGCGCCCTCAACGGTGAGGCTCAGTGGGAGGACAAGGTAATGGAGCTCATGGATGCAGTTGATACATACATCCCACAGCCTGCTCGTGACGTTGATAAGCCATTCTTGATGCCTGTTGAGGATATCTTCTCTATCACTGGTCGTGGTACTGTAGCTACCGGTAGAATCGAGACTGGTATCATCAACCTCAACGATCCTGTAGAGATTGTAGGTCTTTCTAACGATGCTCCTCTCAAGTCAGTTGTTACTGGTATTGAGATGTTCCGCAAGCTCCTCGATAAGGGTGAGGCTGGTGACAACGCTGGTTTGCTCCTCCGTGGTATTGAGAAGACCGATATCAAGCGTGGTATGGTAATCGCTAAGCCAGGTTCTATCACTCCTCATACAAAGTTCACAGCTGAGATCTACGTATTGAAGAAAGAGGAGGGTGGCCGTCACACTCCATTCCACAACAAGTATCGTCCTCAGTTCTACCTCCGTACACTTGATGTTACTGGCGAGATCACACTTCCAGAGGGTGTAGAGATGGTAATGCCTGGTGACCACGTAACTATTACTGTTGAGTTGATCTACAAGGTAGCTCTCAATGAGGGTCTCCGCTTCGCTATCCGCGAGGGTGGTCGCACAGTAGGTTCTGGCCAGGTTGGTAAGATTGTTGAGTAATCAATGATTTAGAACTTAGTTCACATAATAATATAGTGAGGTAAATCCTCAATAAGATTTGCCTCACTTATATACGGGTGTAGCTCAGTCGGTAGAGCACTGGTCTCCAAAACCAGGTGTCGGGAGTTCGAGTCTCTCCACCCGTGCTAAATTCCTTTAGAAAAATGGCAAATATTAAAACATACCTTCAAGAGACATATGATGAGTTGGTCAACAAGGTTTCGTGGCCAACAAGGCAAGAGCTTATGAATAGCGCCGTTATTGTAATGGTGGCTACATTCATGATTGCCGTAGTTGTATTTCTAATGGATTTCTCTATGTCGGAAATTATGAATTTTATCTATAGTTTCTTAAAACATTAATTTTTTTGTCTAATCCATTAATCGCTTAAATAAAATGGGAGAAAAGACTACAAAACCCAATGTGAGAAGGTGGTATGTTCTCCGCGCTATTGGCGGTCAGGAGAAGAAAGTAAAAGAGTATATTGAGAATCAGATAAAACTCCTCAATTTCGAGGATTTCATTTTTCAAGTATTAGTTCCCAGCGAGAAGATATTCCAGGTGAGAAACGGCAAGAAGTACAGCACAGAGAGAACATTCTTCCCTGGCTATGTGCTTGTTGAGTGTCTTCTTACTCCACATATTTCGGGGTTCCTGAGAGAGGTGCCGGGCGGACTCGGATTCTTGGGCGAGACCAAGGGTGGCGATCCCCTTCCAATCAGGGAATCAGAGGTAAACCGCATTCTCGGCCGTGTAGATGAGGTTGTATCTGACGGCGAGGTTATCGAGACTCCATACTCGATAGGCGAGCAGGTAAAGGTTACAGATGGTCCTTTCAACTCGCTTATTGGTGTTATCGAGGAGGTAAACGACGAGAAGCGCAAGCTGAAGGTTATGGTAAAGATCTTCGGCAGAAAGACTCCGCTTGAGCTCGGTTATGTTCAGGTAGAGAAAATCAAAGAATAATTCGGTTTTTAGTTCAGGAAATTCTACCTCTCAAAATCATAATGCTTCCAATTATTTCCTGAAAGTATCAACCGTTTATTATAAAACAAATCAATTTTTTTAAGATTAAACAAAATGGCTAAAGAAATTACCGGATTTGTTAAGTTGGAAATCAAAGGCGGTGCAGCCAATCCTTCACCTCCTATTGGTCCAGCGCTCGGTTCCAAGGGTGTCAACATCATGGATTTCTGCAAACAATTTAACGCAAGGACCAAGGATAAGGCAGGCAAGGTTGTTCCTGTTGTAATCACAGTCTACAGCGATAAGTCGTTTGACTTCGTATTGAAGACATCACCTGCCGGAGCTCAGCTCAAGGAGCTTGCCAAGATTAAGTCAGGCTCTGCTGAACCTAATAGAAAGAAGGTTGCAACAATTTCTTGGGACGTAGTAAAGCAGATCGCAGAGGACAAGTTGCCCGATTTGAACTGCTTCACACTCGAATCAGCAATGAAGATGGTTGCAGGCACAGCTAAGAGCATGGGTATCGTAGTAAGCGGCCCAGCACCTTTTGATAACTAATAAATAATAAATCGAAATGGGAAAAGTAAGTAAAAATTATAAAGCTGCGCTGGCCAAAATCGAAGAAGGTAAGCAATATACACTTGAGGAGGCTTGTAACCTTGTAAAGACAATCGTTACCACAAAGTTCGACTCTTCGGTAGATGTTGACGTACGTCTTGGTGTTGATCCAAAGAAGGCTAACCAGATGGTTAGAGGCGTTGTTACTCTTCCTAACGGTACTGGTAAGGATAAGAAGGTCTTGGTACTCTGTACTCCCGACAAGGAGGAGGAAGCTAAGGCTGCAGGCGCCGACTATGTAGGCCTCGATGAATACGTAAACAAGATTCAGGCAGGTTGGACAGATGTTGACGTTATTATCACAATGCCTTCATGTATGGGTAAGGTAGGTAAGTTGGGTAGAATCCTCGGACCTCGTGGTTTGATGCCTAACCCAAAAACCGGTACTGTTACAATGGAGATTGCTCAGGCAGTTAAAGATGTAAAACTCGGAAAGATAGATTTTAAGGTTGATAAGTACGGTATTATCCACTGTCCAGTAGGAAAGGCCTCTTTCGAGGGCCAGAAGATATTTGAGAATGCACGCGAGTTCTTGCGTACAGTAATCAAGTTGAAGCCTGCTGCTGCAAAGGGTACTTACGTAAAGTCAGTTTTCGTAAGCGGCACAATGTCTCCAAGTATTTGTGTTGACGTTAAGTCTATTGATTCGGCCAACTAATAAACGAAAGAGATGAAAAAAGCAGATAAAGGTATAATCATTGACGCGTTGTCAGAAAAAATAGCAAATTCTTCGAATTTCTATTTGGCCGATATTTCCGATCTTAATGCCGAGGCAACTTACAAGTTGCGTAAGGCTTGCTTTGAGAAGCAGATTACTCTTCAGGTAGTGAAGAACACACTCCTCAAGAAGGCTCTCGAAAAGAGTGGCAAGAATGTAGATGAGTTGTTGCCTCTTCTCAATCACAATACATCAGTGATGTTCTGTGAGACAGCAAATGCTCCTGCAAAGTTGATTAAGGAAATGAGAAAGTCTAGCGACAAGCCTATTCTCAAGGGCGCCTACGTTCAGGAGTGCGTCTATGTAGGCGACGATAAGCTCGAGGCTCTCACCACAATCAAGTCTAAGGAGGAACTCCTCGGAGATATCATCGGTTTGCTCCAGTCACCTATCAAGAATGTTATTTCTTGCCTCCAGGATGGTCAGAACAAACTTACAGGTCTTGTAAAGGCTCTCGAAGAAAGAGCCAACTAATAAACAAATTCATTACAAAAACAATTTTAAAAAATTAAAATAAAATGGCAGATTTGAAAGCATTAGCACAGGAGTTGGTTAACTTGACAGTATTGGAAGTTACTGAGCTCGCAAAGATATTTAAGGATGAGTACGGTATTGAGCCTGCTGCAGCAGCAGTAGCAGTAGCAGCTCCAGCAGCTGGCGAAGGCGCAGCAGCCGCAGCTGAGCAGACTGAGTTTGATGTAATCCTCAAGTCAGCTGGCGCAGCAAAGCTTCAGATTGTAAAGCTCGTTAAGGAGCTCTGCGGTCTTGGTCTTAAGGAGGCTAAGGACCTCGTTGACGGTTGTCCTAAGGCCGTTAAGGAGAAGGTTTCTAAGGAAGAGGCTGAGGACCTTAAGGCTAAGTTGACTGAGGCAGGTGCAGAAGTTGAATTGAAGTAACAAAACGTGCTCTTAATCCTTTAAGAGAGTTTCAGGTTTAGTATCCTTACTCTGTATGCAAGGATACTAGACCTTTTTGTCATATTCAGTCAATTTCAATTTCTTCAATTTTTTATAATTTAATATAATCAGATGTTACTGAATAACTCTAGAAATAGTTTCGCTTCAACTAAAAATCAGTTAGAGTATCCTGATTTTCTGGAAGTTCAATTGAAATCATTCCACGATTTCTTTCAGCTGGAGACAACCCCTGAGAAGAGAAAGCAGGAGGGTTTGTTCAAGGTTTTCAATGAGAATTTCCCAATTAATGATACTCGCAATAATTTTGTTCTTGAGTTTATCGACTATTATGTAGATCCTTCCAGATATTCGATCGCCGAGTGTTTGGACCGCGGCCTCACATATAGTGTTCCATTGAAGGCAAAGCTCAAACTTTATTGCAACGATCCTGAGCATGAGGATTTCGACACGGTTATTCAGGATGTCTATCTTGGTACCGTTCCATATATGACTCCGGCCGGCACTTTTGTTATCAATGGTGCTGAGCGTGTGGTTGTTTCTCAGCTGCACCGTTCGCCTGGTGTTTTCTTTGGCTCCAGCGTTCACTCTAATGGTACCAAGCTTTACTCTGCTAGAATTATTCCTTTCAAGGGCTCTTGGATCGAGTTTGCTACCGACATCAATAATGTGATGTACGCATACATCGACCGTAAGAAAAAATTACCTGTTACTACTCTGCTCCGTGCCATCGGCTACGAGAGTGACAAGGATATTCTTCAGATCTTCGACCTCGCCGATGAGATTAAGGTAAACAAGGCCTCTCTCAAGAAGGTGGTTGGCTCTAAGCTTGCAGCACGTGTACTTAAGTCGTGGACTGAGGATTTCGTAGATGAGGATACCGGAGAGGTTGTTTCTATCGAGCGTAATGAGGTTATCATCGACCGCGAGACAGAGATTCTCCCTGAGCATGTTGACCAGATCATCGAGTCTGGCGCCACCACTATCCTTATTCACAAGGATATGGCTGACCGCTCAGATTACTCTATCATCTACAATACTTTGCAGAAAGACCCAAGCAACTCTGCCAAGGAGGCTGTTGAGCACATTTACCGTCAGCTCAGAAATGCCGAGCCCGCTGACGAGGCTACTGCAAAGGACGCTATCGATAAGTTGTTCTTCTCCGACAAGCGTTATGATTTGGGTGATGTGGGTCGCTACAGAATCAACAAGAAGCTCAATCTTGATATTGATCCTTCTGTTAAGATTCTCACCCAGAAAGATATTATTGAGATTATTAAGTATCTGATCGAACTTATCAACTCTAAGAACAATGTTGATGATATCGACCACTTGAGCAACCGTAGAGTTCGCACCGTAGGCGAGCAGCTTTACGATCAGTTTGGTGTTGGTCTTGCTCGCATGGCCCGTACTATCCGCGAGCGTATGAATGTAAGAGACAACGAGGTGTTTACACCTACCGACTTGATCAATGCAAAGACTCTTGCTTCTGTTATCAACTCGTTCTTCGGTACCAACCAGTTGTCTCAGTTCATGGACCAGACAAATCCTCTTGCCGAGATTACTAACAAGCGACGTTTGTCAGCTCTCGGTCCTGGTGGTTTGTCAAGAGACCGTGCTGGTTTTGAGGTTCGTGACGTTCACTATACACATTACGGCCGTCTGTGTCCTATCGAGACACCTGAGGGTCCTAACATCGGTTTGATTTCTTCTCTCTGCGTTTACGCAAAGATCGACGACCTCGGTTTTATCGAGACTCCTTACCGCAAGGTAGTGGATGGTGTTGTTGATTTCTCTGAGGAGGGTCTCAAGTATATGACTGCCGAAGACGAGGACAACAAGAAGGTGGCTCAGGCTTCTACCAAGATGGACGATAATGGCAAGATTATCGAGAAGCGTGTTACAGTACGTCAGAATGCCGACTTCCCTGTGGTTTCTCCAGAGGATGTTGAGCTTATCGACGTGGCTCCTAACCAGATTTCTTCTCTCGCTGCTTCGCTTATCCCATTCTTGGAGCACGACGATGCCCACCGTGCATTGATGGGATCCAACATGATGCGTCAGGCAGTTCCAATCCTGGAGCCAGAGGCTCCTATCGTAGGTACAGGTATCGAGGCACGTTGTGCTCACGACTCACGTACTCAGATTATTGCCGAGGACGATGGTGTAATCCAATACGTGGATGGCGACAAGATTGTTATCCGCTACAATAAGTCTGAGGACGACCGTTTCGTTGATTTCAATGACGAGAACGTTACCTACATGCTTACCAAGTTCAAGAAGACAAACCAGAGCATGTGTATCAATATCCGCCCAATCGTCCGTCAGGGACAGGAGGTCAAGAAGGGTGAGATACTCACCGAGGGTTACGCTACCAAGGGTGGCGAGCTTGCTCTGGGTCGCAATATGAAGGTAGCATTCATGCCTTGGAAGGGTTACAACTATGAGGATGCTATCGTAATTTCCGAGCGCGTTGTTCGCGAGGATTTGTTCACATCTATTCACATCGACGAGTATCAGCTCGAGGTCCGCGATACCAAGCGCGGTATGGAGGAGCTCACATCTGATATTCCTAACGTAAGTGAGGATGCTACCAAGAACCTTGATGAGAATGGTCTTATCCGTGTGGGCGCCGAGGTTACACAGGGCGATATCCTTATCGGTAAGATTACTCCTAAGGGCGAGAGCGATCCTTCACCGGAGGAGAAGCTTCTCCGCGCCATCTTCGGCGACAAGGCTGGTGATGTAAAGGATGCCTCTCTCAAGACTCCACCTTCTGTCAAGGGTGTTGTTATCGAGAAGCGCCTCTTCTCTCGCCAGATGAAGGACCGCAAGGTAAAGACAGCTGATAAGCCACTTATCATGAAGATCGACAAGGACTTCGAGAAGATAGCCTCAGATCTCCGCGAGAAACTTATCGAGAAGCTCTTTATCCTTACCAACGGCAAGACCTCTCAGGGCGTTAAGGATTACATCGGCAAGGATGTTATCGCCAAGGGTTCCAAGTTCACTATGAAGCTCTTACAGGACGTTCCCGATTACATCGAGATCAATCCTAACAAGTGGACTACCGACAAGAAGAAGAACGACATGATAAAGGCTCTTCTCCACAACTATGTAGTTAAATACAAGGAGGAGGAGTCGGTATACCGTCGTCAGAAATACAACTTTATGGTAGGTGACGAGTTGCCTGTAGGCATCGTTCAGCTGGCCAAGGTTTACGTTGCTATGAAACGTAAGCTCCGCGTAGGTGATAAGATGGCGGGCCGTCACGGAAACAAGGGTATCGTTTCACGTATTGTACGTGCCGAGGATATGCCGTTCCTTGAGGATGGTACTCCGGTGGATATCGTGCTCAACCCTCTGGGTGTGCCTTCACGTATGAACCTTGGACAGATCTACGAGACTGTTCTCGGCTGGGCAGGCAAGCTGATGGGATGCACATTCGCTACCCCAATCTTCGACGGTGCTTCGGTTGACGAGATCGGAAACCTCATGGAGCAGAATGGCCTTCCACGTTTCGGCAAGACATACCTCTACGATGGTGGTACAGGTGAGCGTTTCGTCCAGCCGGCTACAGTGGGCGTTATCTACATGCTTAAGCTTGGCCACATGGTTGATGACAAGATGCACGCCCGTTCTATCGGTCCTTACTCTCTCATTACTCAGCAGCCATTGGGCGGTAAGGCTCAGTTTGGTGGTCAGCGTTTCGGAGAGATGGAGGTTTGGGCTATCGAGGCATTCGGTGCAGCTAATATCCTCCAGGAGATACTTACCGTTAAGTCTGATGATGTAGTAGGCCGTGCCAAGGCTTACGAGGCCATCGTCAAGGGCGATCCAATGCCAACTCCTGGTATTCCTGAGTCATTCAACGTGCTTTTGCACGAGCTTAGAGGCTTGGGTCTTAGCGTCAACCTCTCTTAACCGGGATATAGATTTTTATGATGCTGAGGTGACAGAATTTGCCACCTCGGCTTTATATATTTGAAAAAATTTTAACAAGTGCAACGAACATGGTAGCATTTCGCAAAGACAACAAGATCAAGAATAATTTCACCAAGATTACGATAGGCTTGGCCTCTCCAGAGGAGATTTTGGAGCGTTCAAGCGGTGAGGTTCTCAAGCCAGAGACCATCAACTATCGTACTTACAAGCCTGAGCGCGACGGATTGTTCTGCGAGCGCATTTTCGGTCCTGTAAAGGATTATGAGTGCCACTGCGGTAAGTACAAGCGTATCCGCTACAAGGGCATTGTCTGCGACCGTTGTGGTGTGGAGGTTACAGAGAAGAAGGTTCGCCGCGAGAGAATGGGTCACATTCAGCTCGTGGTTCCTGTAGCTCACATTTGGTATTTCAAGTCTATGCCAAACAAGATTGCTTACCTTCTCGGTATCCAGTCTAAGAAACTTGATTCTATTATCTATTACGAGAAATATGTTGTTATCCAGCCTGGTGTAAAAGCTCAGGATGGTGTCAACAAACTTGATTTCCTTACAGAGGAGGAGTATATCGACATCATGGATTCGCTTCCAAGAGATAATGAGTATCTCGAGGATACCGATCCTAATAAGTTCATCGCCAAGATGGGTGCCGAGGCCGTTTACGACCTTCTCAAGGAGATTAATCTTGACGAGTTGGCTTATTCTCTCAGAGACAAGGCCAACAACGAGACCTCTCAGCAGCGCAAGTCTGAGGCTCTCAAAAGATTGCAGGTTGTTCAGCAGTTCCGTCAGTCTCCTGAGCACAACCGCCCTGAGTATATGATTCTCAAGGTGGTGCCTGTTATCCCACCTGAGTTGCGTCCTTTGGTTCCACTCGATGGTGGCCGTTTCGCAACATCAGACCTCAATGATCTTTACCGTCGTGTAATCATCCGCAACAACCGTCTAAAGAAGCTTATCGAGATCAAGGCTCCTGAGGTGATCCTCCGCAACGAGAAGCGTATGCTTCAGGAGGCTGTGGATTCATTGCTTGACAATTCACGCAAGTCAAATGCCGTAAAGAGCGACGCCA
>JAZQPB010000140.1:0-8741 GCA_045628165.1 Bacteroidales bacterium
GGCGGCACTACCATTGCCTTGGCCAGCTGCTCGGTGTATACGCCGTTGGTGCTGTTGGCGTTGCCGTCGGATGCGGTTTTGCCGGGCGATGTGGCGTAGGCTATGTATGTGCCCTTGGGCGCATTGAGCTGGGCGAGACCTCCGTCACCCTTTACGGCGCGTGTGGTCTTGGCAAACGGATCGTCGCGGCACGCATCGAGTATTATGATGTTGAGGTCATTAGCTGCATACCTCATCTCGCCGAGTATTTTCTCGATGCTGAAACATACGTCCTCCACATCGTCTTTGCGGTCGAGCTTGGCCTCCACTGGCACGAGGTAGTTTACTCCGTCCACCTGGATGCCGTGGCCGGCGTAGTAGAAGAGTCCCACGGCCTTCTCGTTGGCTATCTTGTCGCCGAAATCGTATACGGCCTGTTTCATCTCGTTGCGGTTGATGTTGGTGTATGTCATGCACTCGAAACCGAGCTGCTTGAGTGTGGCGTCCATGAGTTTTGCGTCATTAGCTGCATTCTTCAGACGGCCAACGTTTATGTAGTCGGCGTTGCCGATGATGAGGGCCACGCGTTTCTGGCTGGTGAGCATGTCGTTCTCTTCCCAGGTTACGTATCTCGATTCCGATACTGTGGATCCGCCCTCGTTGCGTACCTTGGCCTTTATCTCGTTTCGGCCCGGCTCCAGCTCCACCTCAAATGTGAACGAATAGTCGCAGATGGAGTTTTTGCTTGACTGGCCCTTGCAGAGTCGGCGGATTTTCTGTGTCTCGTTGCACCAGATCTCGATGTCGGAGATTTCGGCGTCGGAGTATACGCAGAGTTTCACTATTGCCTTGCCGTCCTTCACCTGCGATGTCAGGGTCTTTGGCTCGTCCCAGGAGATCTGAGGCTTGGCTACCTTGGTGTCCACATCCTCCTTGGATAGCACGCCGTTGCGGAACTGTCCGCGGCGGATGGTGCCGTCGCGCATTTCCATGCTTCCGTGGCCCTGGATCTTGTTGTTTACGAACTGGCCCTTGTACGATACCCATTCGCCCTCGGTGTTCTCGGCTATGCACTGGCCGTTGGCCATGCCGTCGTCGAAATTGCCGATTACGAGCATTCCGTTGTAGTATTCGAGCATTCCGTGGCCGTTGGGGATGCCGTCCAGGAGGTCGCCGGTGTATTTGCCGTCCTTGGTGAGCACGATGCCGAACTCATTGGGATTTCCGAAAATCGGGTCGATCTCCGAGAGGCTTATCTCGCGGAGTTTCTCGCCGCTGCGGTACTGTCCCGGCTGGGGCTCTCCGCTGCCCTTCTTCTCGAATACGCCCTGTCCGTTGAATTCTCCGTTGGCAAACTTGCCGTAGTAGATGTCGCCGTTGTTGAAAATGAGCGCGCCGTATCCGTGGGGCTGGTTGTTCTTGAACTCGCCCACGTATCTCTTCTTGCCGTCGGGCTTGCCGTTGTCGGCGTAGTCGTATGTGCCGTATCCCACGAGATTGCCGTCTATCACGGTGCCGTTGTAGCGGTCGCCGTTTTTGTATTCTATGCGGCCCATTCCGTTTGGCATTCCGCCCTTAAACTGGCCGAAATATTTCTTGCTGTCGTCCACCAGCACGCTGTATGCGTTTTTGCAGTTGCCTGATACACAGCCTTTCTGGTTTTTGAGCGCGCCGTTGAATTTTCCGTCTTCCCAGATTCCTTTCACCACCGAATCGGCCATTGTGAGCTCGCCGTATCCGTGGTATTTGCCGTCCTTGAAGTTGCCCTCGTATATCGAGCCGTCGCTCATGGTGAGTTTTCCAAAACCGTTGTAGTTGCCCTTGGTGCTGTAGCCCTCGTAGGTGTTGCCGTTCTCGTGCCAGATTACGCCGAAACCGTCCTTGTCGCTTCCGTAGATGCATCCGGTCTTCTTCTTGGAGAAATCGTCCTTGTTGAAAACTCCCGATTCCATCTTGTCCTTCTGTCCGTTTGGCAGAAACTGGTCGCTGGGTCCGTGGCGCAGGTTGTCCAGGAAATAGCCTTTAATATAGTATCCGTCGGCAAAATAGTAAGTACCCTGGAGGGTTCTTTTCTGGTCCTTGAATTCGCCGATGTATGTATCGCCCGATGCCCAGTTCATGATTCCGTGGCCGTTTGGAATACCGTCCTCAAAGAATCCTGTGTATCTGTGGGTCTCGGTCTGATAAGTTCCGTAGCCGTCTACGCAGTCGCCGCTGATGCATTGGGCACCTGCCTGTGCCGATATCAGCAAGGCGGCGGCCAGCACGGCCGGTTTGATAGTAGTGTTTTTCATCGTTTTTTGGAATTTAGTGTTTAAATTATTCTGGTCCAAAGATATAAATATAATTGCAAAAATTGGGCAAAAAATTAAATGTTTTAGCTGAAAAAAAAATTAAAAAAACTTGCCTTCTATCAAAAAATATCTATTTTTGTGATTGTTTATTAAAACCCAAAATTGATTAGGAATATGTTAGAAATAGGTACAATACATAGCCCAAGGGGCAAAAAGGCGATACTCTGCGGCTCGGGCGAGCTGGGCAAGGAGATCGCGATAGAACTCCAGAGATTCGGCGTTCAGGTGATAGCACTCGATAAATACGCCGATGCGCCGGCCATGCACGTGGCATACAAGAGCTACGTGGTATCCATGCTGGACGGCGAGCGCCTGCGCGAGATCATCACCACCGAAAAGCCCGACTACATAATTCCCGAGGTGGAGGCCATTGCCACACAGACACTTATGGAGCTTGAGAAAGAGGGTTACAATGTAATCCCGACAGCCAACGCCACATTCCTGACCATGAACCGCGAGGGCATCAGAAGGCTTGCGGCCGAAACATTGGGCGTACCGACCTCACCTTATAGATTTGCAGCTGATGAGCAGGAATTCCGCGAGGCCGTACAGACCGTGGGCATTCCATGCGTGGTAAAACCCATCATGAGCTCGTCAGGCCATGGACAGTCGGTGATAAAGACATCAGCTGATATCGACCGTGCCTGGAAAATCGCCCAGGAAGGCGGACGCGCCGGCGCAGGAAAGGTGATTGTGGAGGGTTTCGTGAAGTTCGATTATGAGATTACGCTCCTAACGGTTCGCCATATCGGAGGAACCTCGTTCCTGCCGCCAATCGGTCACTATCAGAAAGACGGTGACTATCAGGAATCTTGGCAGCCTCAGCCGATGAGTCCCGAGGTAATCCAGAAGGCCGAGGCCATTGCCGAGAAGGTGACAACGGCACTGGGCGGACGCGGTATTTTCGGCGTGGAGCTTTTCGTTTGTGGCAACGATGTGATTTTCAGCGAGGTATCGCCACGTCCACATGATACAGGAATGGTGACAATGATATCGCAGGACCTTTCTGAGTTTGCGCTCCATGCAAGGGCAATCCTTGGTCTGCCTATTCCAAACATTGCGTTCCACGGCCCATCGGCCAGCAAGGCCATCGTAGTGGAAGGCGAGAGCAGCGACGTGGCATTCTCAGGCATGGAGAAGGCCCTCTCGCTCCCCGACACCTCGATGCGCATCTTCGGCAAGCCCACAGTAAGCGGTCACCGCAGAATGGCGGTTCTCCTTGCAAGAGGCGAGAGCGTGGATGATGCAAGGAAAAAGGTTCAGCAGATGGCTGAGATGATAAAGGTGGATGTGAAGTAGGAGAGATATTGATTGTTAATATAAAAAGCACCTGAAGGCAAGGCTTTCAGGTGCTTTTGTTTTATCTAAGATACTCCTTGATTTTTTCAACATCAGCCGACAAGAACTCGGCAATCTCCTCAACAGATTGTCCAATGGCGAAAAGCTTTTGCGCAGTCTTGCGGTCTTTCTCGGCCATCTGTTCCTGAAGCTCGTTGATCTCGTTTTCGAGGTTCAGATATTTTTTGTAGGCGTATTGTTCCAAGTCGAGATTTCCACGGAGCTGAGCATCCACTGAGGCTTTCTGAAGCGCTTTCATAATAGTCCGGTAATCGTCGGAGTCGTCGAAAAACTCATCAATTTCTATCATCCGCTGTGGATTGTAAGGGTCGCACTCGCTGAATATTGATAGAAGCTTGTCGAGATGAGTCTTCACGTTTTTCTTGGTAAGGGGCGCTATCACGAAGGTGATCTTGTGGGTGAGGCCGTTGATATAGTCATTGTTGGCAGGCACAGAAATCACATTTCCATTCTGGTCGTGGAAAATATTGTCGCCGTGCATTACTGAATAGTCAAGACCATCGCCAAGCTCGTGACCGAGAATGTATATTGAATGTATCGGCAATGGGTGCTCTACGGTAACTTTCTTGTTGTTTTGGGCTTTTACGGTTTCCTTTGTGCACTTGGTGTTGTCCATATACAATGCACCAAGATATTGACGGAAACGCATAATCTCGCCCTGTTCCAAGGCTTTCTGAACCTCGATATGAACGAGTTGCCTATTGCCATTGTCATCAATGATTGTGGCAGAAAAATCCAGTTTGAACACAGTCTGCCCATTAGGCATCACCGCTGAATACTCGTTGTTGTTCATTGTAATGCTCTCAACTTTTGTATTCAGTATATTGCCTATCAGTATTTTAGCGACCTTCTCGTCTTGCATAATGTACTTGAAGACAGTGTCGTATATCGGATTTACATACTGTGCCATAGTGGTGTGGGTTTTTGATAGGGCAAAGATAAGGAATTTTTGGGAGAAAAATTAATTCGTTTCCCCAAAAAAATCTACAAAAACTTCAAAAAAAATTTGGTCATATCATAAAAAAATCCCAAATTTGCACCGTAACTAATTAAAACACGACTCAAATGCATATTTCTTTCACATACGGCAATTGGTGGTGGCGCTTGCGGAAATAAAATCTGTGAGTCAACGCATCGTGCTATATGTTTTAGATATACGTAAAGATATTTAAAAGAGCCCTGTCGAACTCACGACAGGGCTCTTTTTGTTTTTAGATAATAAAAAACACAACATAAAATGAGCAAATATTCAATCAACGAGAAAGGCTATTACGGCCAGTTTGGAGGCGCTTTCATTCCTGAAATCCTCCGAAAGAATGTAGTGGAACTCAAGGAAAACTACCTCCAGATTATGGAGAATCCCGAGTTTCAGAAAGATTTTCAGAAACTTCTCCACGACTACGTGGGACGTCCTACCGCTCTGTATCACGCCAAGCGTCTTAGCGAGAAGTATCAGACCAACATCTATCTGAAGCGTGAGGACCTCTGCCACACCGGAGCCCACAAGCTCAACAACGCCCTCGGTCAGATCCTCCTGGCCAAGCGACTCGGCAAGACAAGAATCGTGGCTGAGACCGGCGCAGGTCAGCACGGCGTGGCCACCGCAACCGTATGCGCGCTTATGAATATGGAGTGCGTGGTTTATATGGGCGAGGTAGACGTAAACCGTCAGTTCCTGAATGTTCAGAGAATGAGAATGTTGGGCGCCAAGGTTGTTCCCGTAACATCGGGCAACCGCACATTGAAGGACGGCACCAACGAGGCCATCCGCGACTGGTGCTGCAATCCTGCCAACACTCATTATATTATTGGTTCGGCAGTAGGTCCCGACCCATATCCTGATATGGTGGCACGTTTCCAGAGCGTTATCAGTCAGGAGATTAAGAATCAGCTTATGGACCAGACAGGCCGCGACTATCCCGACCACCTCATCGCCTGTATCGGCGGTGGATCCAACGCAGCCGGTACTTTCTTCCACTATATCGACGACGAGCGCGTGAAACTCTACGCAGCCGAGGCCGGCGGACTCTCGCTCACAGATCCCGAGAAGTCGGCAGCCACAATCCATTTTGGCCGCGAGGGAATCCTCCATGGCTCACGCTCTTACGTGATGATGAACGAGGACGGTCAGATCACCGAGCCATACTCGATATCAGCTGGCCTCGACTACCCAGGCGTAGGACCAATGCACGCATTCCTCGCTCAGGTGGGCCGCACCAAGACAATGCCCGTACTCGACGCCGAGGCTATGGCCGCCGCTCTTGAGCTCACAAAACTCGAGGGCATCATCCCAGCCATCGAGAGCGCCCACGCACTTGCCCTTCTTCCAAAACTGAAATTCGGCAAGAACGACAACGTGGTACTCACAGTATCCGGCCGTGGCGACAAGGATATGAACACCTACGCAAAGTACTTCAACTTGCAATAATCGAGAGGGTTCCGTGAATTATCAACTGATGCCTACGGCGTTATTTTCAACATAAATTATCATAAATTAACACGAATTTTTCAAAAATTTTTTCAGATAATAATTTATGAATAATTTATGTAAATTCGTGATAATTTATGTAAAAATAATTCATCGAACTTATCATAAAACGACAATAGTATGTACAAATATAAAACCGTTTCCAAGACAATTCTCAGCGACCTCTACACTCCTGTGAGTGCGTATATGCGACTGCGTGACACTGGAATACAGAGCGCGCTTATGGAATCAAACGATTACCACGGCAACGAGAATTCACGCTCCTTCATCGGCATCAATCCCTTGGCCAGCGTTTCCATCGAGCACGGCAAGGCAGTCCTGAAAATGCCCGGCAACGTTGTCCTCAAGAAGGACATCACCGAGACCTACCGCGTGGAGGACGCCATAAACGAGTTCCTCAACAACTTTGAAGTGGAGGGCGAGAACAGCAATTACTGCGGTCTCTACGGCTACACCGCCTTCGACGCCGTAAGATATTTCGAGAACATCCCCGTGGAGGACGTCACCCAGGAGAAAAACGACGCTCCTGATATGCTCTACATTCTCTTCAAGACCATCGTGGTGTTCAATCACTACAGCAGCAAGCTCACTATCGTGGATATGGTAGCTGACTCTGAGGCTGACTCAATTGCAAAAGTGGAGCAGTGCCTCAACCGTCCAAGCAACCGTCTCGACGAGTTCCACGCCATCGGCGATACCACATCCACCCTCACCGACGAGGAGCACAAGGCCAACATCCGCAAGGGCGTTCAGCACTGTCTCCGCGGCGACGTTTTCCAGATTGTGCTCAGCCGCCGTTTTGTCCAGAAGTTCGAGGGCGACGACTTCAAGCTCTACCGTGTGCTCCGCAGCGTAAACCCCAGCCCATACCTTTTCTACTTCGATTTCGGAGGTTTCAGAATCTTCGGATCGTCGCCTGAGACCCACTGCCGCATAGAGGGCGGTCGTGCCTACATCGACCCGATAGCCGGAACCACCAAGCGCACAGGCGACCCCGAGCAGGACCGCCGCAACGCCGAGTATCTCCGCAACGACCCCAAGGAGAACGCCGAGCACGTAATGCTAGTGGACCTTGCCCGCAACGACCTCAACCGCAACTGCGACGGCGTAAAAGTGGATTTCTACAAGGATATGCAGTTCTACAGCCACGTAATCCACCTTGTGAGCCGTGTTTCAGGAACCCTGAGGCCAGGCGCCGACAGCATCCGCTCCTTCATCGACACCTTCCCAGCCGGCACATTGAGCGGTGCCCCCAAGGTCCGCGCTATGCAGCTGATAAATGAGATAGAGCCACACAGCCGCGGAATCTACGGTGGCTGCATCGGATTCCTTGGTCTGAAAGGATCGCTGAATCAGGCAATTACAATCCGTACATTTGTATCCAGAAACAACGAGCTCTGGTTCCAGGCCGGCGGTGGCATCGTGGCCAAGAGCAACGAGGAATACGAGCTCTGCGAGGTCAACAACAAACTCGGCGCCCTCCGCACCGCAGTCCAGTTGGCCGAGAAAATGTAGAGGAATTAAGAATTAACAATTAAGAATTAAGAGCCTAAAAAACATAAATTATCACAAATTAACACGAATTTCTCAAAAATTACTATTGAGAGAAAATTTATGAACAATTTATGTTAATTCGTGGTAATTTATGTTGAAATTAAGCCGAAGGCTCAACGTTAATTTTGTAAAGCAATGAAAATAGTCATCATAGATAATTACGACTCGTTCACCTTCAATCTTGCGGGATATATCCGCGAGTTGGGCTACGAGGTCGACGTTTTCAGAAACGACAAATTCAAAATGGAAGACCTGGCCGTTTACGACAAGATAATCCTGTCGCCGGGTCCTGGAATTCCATCCGAGGCCGGATACCTTCTCGACGTAATCCGCACCTACGCACCCACCAAGTCAATGTTGGGCGTTTGCCTTGGACACCAGGCCATTGGAGAGGTTTTTGGTGGCAAGCTGACAAACCTCACCAACGTTTACCACGGCGTGGCCACACCTGCAAACCTTTTCGGCAACGACTACGTTTTCGACGGACTTCCAAGCCGCATCGACGTGGGCCGCTATCATTCGTGGGTGGTAGATAACGACGGATTCCCCGAGTGTCTGGAGAAAAACGCGATGAGCGACGACGGCTGCATTATGGCCTTTCGTCACAAGACCTACGACGTCCACGGCATCCAGTTCCACCCCGAGAGCGTCCTCACCCCCGACGGAAAAACAATTTTGAAGAATTTTTTAACTAAGTGAGAGAAATGTTGAAATGTTGAAGTGTTTGAGCGCTTCAACACTTCAATCACTTCAATCACTTCAATCACTTAATTATGAAGCAGACATTATCACGCCTCGTTCAGGGTGAGAGACTTACCCGCGAGGAAACCAAGCAGATATTGCTCGACATCACCGAGCAGAAATACAGCAATGAGCAGATTGCCGCATTCCTTATGGCATTGAACGTAAGGGGCATCACAGTAGACGAGCTCCTCGGACTCAGAGACGGAATCCTTCAGACAGGAACTCCCGTAAACCTGGCTCCTCACAAGGTAATCGACATCGTG
>JAZQPB010000141.1:0-8359 GCA_045628165.1 Bacteroidales bacterium
CCAAAGAGCACGTGGTCGCCGCAGTCGAACCATCCGCCGGTAAGGTCGTAGTCGCCGTCGGCATCCTTCAGAAAAGATTTTCCTGTGGTGTAGCCAGCCTGATGGCCCAGAGAGTTTTTCACCCAGTTGTCGTCTTTGGCCTCGTCCCAGGTGAGGCCGGCGGTCAGCCAGTTTACATCGTTGCCCATTCGCTGGGCACCGTAGAATCGTGTTGTCATCCAGAGAGCCTTCTGGTAATCCTCTGCCTTGAAAGCCGGTGTCTGGGCATTGGAGCTGATACACAATATTATAAGCATCAGCAATAAGATTGTTTTGTTTCCCATATATTATTCAAAAAGTGTTTAGTGATTAATGAAGGTTATTTGCTGGTTGCAAAGGTAGGAATTTTTTTCTCATATTTGGGGCAAAAATTGAAATTATTCAGCTCATTCGTTTGGCATCTGTCAATAAATATTATATATTTGCGAAATATTAGATTGACTAATCAAGAAACTGTTACCATTATGTGTACTATAAATATGACTTTTGAAGTTCCTGGTGCCTCTCCTGAACTTCTTTCGAAATTGGACGAGGCTCGCAAGGAGATCAGAGAGGGCAATGGCATTACTCTCCATTCTCAAGATGAAATTAATGCTTTTTTTGAGTCGCTATGAGTTACAATTTTCACACTTGCCAAAGAGGAGGATGCATATATCAGCTCATGACAGGATTATCTATGATATTTATGATAACCGTATCGAGGTAATGGTGCTTGAGATAGAAGGCCATTACAAGGACAAATGAGATGTTGTAGAATCGTAATAAAAATAACAAGCATGGCACAGAAATATTCAGTCTATATATCGTATTCTTGGGCTAATGAAATTCACAACGAAATCGAAGAACCTGTACTTAAACTTCGTAAACTTATGGAGAAGGAAGGTATTAAGTACAAAATCGATAAGGGAGATGGAAAATATAGTCTTGTCGACTATCTAAAGAATCTAAAGGAAGCTGAAGATGAGTTGGCTAATGGCGATGTTGTGATAGTTGTGCTTAGTGCCAAATACCTAACATCATTGCATAGCCTTTATGAGTTGCATGGTTTGTTGAAGCGAAAAGATTGGCAGAAAAGAATTTTCCCAATAATATTATCCGGTATAAATATTGATGATACTTTATTGGATTCATGTGCAGAAGAGTATAAGTATATTTATACAGATTTAACAAAGGGCGCTATTAAAGGTTCATTAACTGAAATTCAATCGAATGCTTATAATGAGCGTTGTTATTTGAAGGATGGTAAACCATATGATTTAATTAATCTAAAAAAATTTCTCGATAGTCATAATGTGCCTACTATTTCTGAAGATAAAGATTTTGATGATGTCATCAAAGCCTTAAAGGAGAGGGTAGGTTTTTTTAAGGTATACATTTGTTATGCTTGGTCGAAAGATCATAATCCTGAATTTGAAGATGATGTTAATGGAGTACAACAAATATTAAAGGATAACAATATTGCTTTTAAACTAGATGACAATTGTTTAGGTCTGTATGAAAATAGTATAGTTCCAGATAAGAGTATTGTCAAAGATCACCTTATTATTGTAGCCATCAGTGAAAAGTTTTTGAAATCGTTGTTAGGGTTATATCAACTGCATTGTATTCTTGCAAATTGTAGTAATAAGAACGTGATATTTTTAGTACTTAATGATGTGTGTTTAACTGATTTTAATACTTATGTGAATTCTTACAAACAAAAGGTAACTGATATTATTGAGAAACGGAATTCTGGAAAGTGTATAGGGTTAGAAGAGGGATTGGCTTTTTTGTATAATTATGAAAAAGATTTGGAACGTTTTTTTCGTGAATGTATTCCAGATGCTTTTAATATCGATGATCATAAACAGTTTATTTACAAACTTAAAATGCTATGTGACTTTAATAATAATCCTGGTAAGTTGCAAGATTTGGTATTAAAGTCCAATAATATTGCTCTTTCAACATTTATGAGGTCGATGAGTTGGGCATTTGATGTAATGTACTCTTCGATAGATAATTAAATATTGATAACTATGAATAACAAAAATATTACAATTTCACTCTTTGGCTTTTCTAATGAAGGCAGCAAGGAGTTGATGACTCGTTTGGAGTCTGAATTGCCGGGTTTCCTTGAGGAGAGGAATTTGGCAGCAATTATAAATCCGGTTATCATGAATGGTGGTCAGTATGATATGCTGAAGGCCAGCATGGAGGATGATGTCGTTATTTTCGATGGCTCTGTAGAACTGTCGGATGGTGTAACTTCTAAGTGGGATTCCAACTACGAAGCCGCCAATGCCGCTGCCGTAGCATTGGACAATGTTTTGGTTGTAAGCCGTACTCCTTTGCCTATGAACTACAGGTGTTTGAGTAGCAATGTACCTGAATTGGGTAGAGAGCCTTTGGATGAGGATGGAAAGAAAAAGAAATACTATACCAATGATGATATTGTGAAATGGGTTAAGTCGGAGTTGGACAATATGCTCAATGACAGACGGATTCCTGTTCCTGATAAGTTCAAGATGAAGCTGCCTCCATTTGATGAGTTGCATACTGTCAGCGAAACTTTGCAGCCTATGATGGAGCAAAAATATCAGGATGCAATAGATTTTGTTCGCAAAAAAAGGGTAGGAGGTGCATTTGTCAGTTACAGGACTAAGTATTACGGGGATGTTGCTTATCATGACTTCTTCGTAAAAGATTTGCCCAACTTTATTCGTGACTATCACAAAAATCCAAACTATCCTGTCACTATCTATGGTCCGGGTCAGGTTACTTATGAGTTTATGACTGAGCAGCGTCGCTGGAATGTTGCTAAGTTTGTGGATGACAAAATTTTTGAAGTCGACGAGGTTTGGATTTATGAGACAGAAGATTATTATGATTCCTGGTGGACTCAGGCAGAGTTTATCTCTCTTATCTACAAGAAATCCAATGGAATGCGTCTGCCTAAGATAATTGTATTCCGTTATAATTCAGATTCTAACAAATTGGAGGCCTCTGAAGTGGATGGCTGTTTTGTGCCTAATGTTTCTGATAAAACAAGGAGAGAGTTGGCTCGCTTTTACGCAAATGCAGATGGCTATAATGAGAATCATGAGAACATGCGGAGTATCCGTGAGTTGGACAAGGAGTCTCAGGAGATGTTTTTTGAGTATATGCAGGGGATGCAGGGGGCGGTTTTGAATTCGCCTATGATGTCCGGACTTTTGGGGAAGAATACATTTGAGAGTTTTATGGAATCGGTAAATTCTCATGTGTATGATGAATCTTTTACTGATTGCCGAATCGCCGAATGTCCTGTGTGTAAAAATCAGGTCCATTATACACGAGAGAATTTCAATGATGAGTTTGTCATGAGATTCATTCATATCAATATGTATGATTCAAGAGCTGATAATGAAAGTGTTAGAGAACGTGGATTGTTCACTGTAACGAAAGATGAAATGGAGAAAATTGAAAGTAACCAAGGCTGTGAGTGTCCGTATTGTAAGACACATTTTAGGCTAAAGAAAGCCGATGAATCTGATACTTTGTTCCAGTGGTGGCCTATCCGTGTTGGACGTAGAACTGGGCCTTCCGGAGAGATTATTGAGAAGGTTGTTATGTGGGAGGTAGTTTGATTTTCCCCATTTACAATTTTTTTTCAACAATTTTCCAAAAAATATCTTTATTTTTGTGACAACAAACAATAAAAAAACATACTAAAATGTCAGAAGAAAAGAAACCAAAGCTGGAGATGGAGCGCAAGAACGCATCCCTCCTCATGAGCGACGAGGAGATCCAGAAGGCCGACGAGTTTTGCAAGGGCTACATGGATTTCATGGCCAAGTGCAAGACCGAGCGCGAGATCAATGTATATGCCATCCAGAAGGCTGAGGCTGCCGGATTCCGCAAGTTCAATCTCGGCGACCCCGTAAAGCCCGGCGACAAGATCTATTACGACAACCGTGGCAAGGCCGTGATCCTGGCAGTGATAGGCACCGACGACATCAAGAACGGTGTGAACCTTACAGCGGCCCACATCGATTCGCCACGTCTGGACCTCAAGGAGAATCCTCTCTACGAGAGCGATGAGATGGCATTATTCAAGACCCATTATTACGGCGGAATAAAGAAGTATCAGTGGACCACAGTGCCTCTCAGCCTCCACGGTGTAATCTTCAAGCAGGACGGCACAAAGGTGATCGTGAACATAGGCGAGGACGAGGGCGACCCTGTTTTCGTGGTCAGCGACCTCCTTCCTCATCTTGCACAGGAGCAGATGAAGCGCACTGCACCCGAGCTCATCAAGGGCGAGGAGCTCAACATCATCGTTGGCTCTTACTGCATGAAGGGCGACGACATCAAGAGCCGCGTTAAGACCAACATCCTGAATATCCTTCATGAGAAATACGGCATCGTGGAGAAGGACCTCCTCTCAGCCGAGCTGGAGGCCGTGCCAGCCTACAAGCCAAAGGAGATAGGTTTCGACCGTTCCATGATTGGCGCCTACGGTCACGACGACAAGGTTTGCGCCTATCCCGAGCTTATGGCCATACTCGATATCAAGGATCCCAAGAAGACCGCCGTGGCCATCCTCACCGACAAGGAGGAGACCGGCAGCGACGGCAACACAGGCCTCGCTTCATCGTACCTGAAATATTTCATCGAGGACATTGCCGAGACTCTCGGTAGCAAGGGCCGCATAGTGATGAGCAACAGCAAGTGCCTATCAGCTGATGTGAACTCAGCCTTCGACCCCACATTTCCCGGAGTGTTCGAGAAGGCAAACTCATCGTTCCTCAATTACGGCGTGGTGGTCACCAAGTTCACCGGCGCGCGTGGCAAGTCAGGCACATCTGACGCCAATGCCGAGTACGTGGCCGAGATTCACCACCTCTTCGACAACGAGGGCGTTATCTGGCAGAACGGTGAGCTTGGCCGCGTGGACCTCGGCGGCGGCGGCACAGTGGCCCTCTATATGGCCAACCTCAACATCGACACCATCGATGTAGGCGTTCCTGTTCTGGCAATGCACGCTCCATTCGAGATTGTAAGCAAGCTGGATACATACATGGCCTACAAGGCGTTCTACGTGTTCCAGAAGTAGGCTTTTTTTTAGAGGTCTTTCAAGACCTCCACGCTCCGTAGCCCCGACCTTCACCCAACCTCAAATGCCGTAAAGGTCGGGGGATGATGGGGATGGGGGAATGATGGAAGACGTCGCATAATCCGCAGGCGATGCCAGCGGTTACCTATGTACAGCCCGCAAGGGGCTGCGGGGTGACTGTTGGCTTCGGCTGCGGATTTTTTTTGTGGAGTGAGGGTTGGCGGAATGGGATTATTTGTGTATATTTGCTGATTTTTGGAGTAGGGAAATCTTTTATTCATTGATAGCTATGACACCAGAGGAAAAGGCAAGGCAGATAATTGACCATCAGCTTACTGAGGCTGGATGGCTGGTTGTTGACAGAGACCACATGTCGACAAGTGAGAATGCTATGGCCGTACGCGAGGCACTTCTCAATCACAATCTTGAGGCTGATTACCTGTTGTTTCTTAACACTAAGGTAGTTGGCATCATCGAGGCCAAGCGTGAGGAGATCGACGTGGAGACCGACGACGCCGTGAAGGCCCAGGTCATCAACTACGCCAACAATATCCCAGGCTGGGTGCAGGGCGCTTTCTCCATTCCTGTGCCGATAGTTTTTGTGGCTAATGGCAATAAGATTCTTGTAAAGGATTTAAGGAAGCCAAACAGCGATTTCAAGCGGATAAACACTTTCCCATCGCCTTACGAGCTGCTGAGAAATTATCCTCCGGTGGTCAACAGCAATTATTTTGCAGGACTTCCGCATCTCAGGAAACAGACTCTCAGGGATTGCCAGTATTCCGCTATCAGGAGTCTTGAGGCATCTTTCCGCATGGACGACGAGAAACGTGCGCTCTTGTCTTTGGCAACGGGCTCGGGCAAGACATTCACGGCCTGCATGATTTCTTACCGTCTGCTCACTTACACACCATGCCGAAGGGTGCTTTTCCTTGTGGACCGCAACAATCTTGGCGACCAGACTCTGGAGGAGTTTGGAAAATTCAAGCTTACCGATACCGGCGAATTGCTGTCGAATATCTATTCAGTGAACAAACTAAACTCTAAGCTCGACGTCAAGAATTCCGAGGTTGTAATCTCCACTATTCAAAGGCTTTTCAGCTATATCACCGGTCAGGAGATTGTTGACAACGACAATAACGAGGAATCAGATTTCAGCGACAGCGACAATACTGTGATTCAGCTGAATCCAACCGACGTGAAAATTCCCCGCGACTTTTTCGACACAATTATAATAGACGAGTGCCACAGGTCGATCTACGGAAAATGGCGCGCTGTTTTGGAATATTTCGACAGCGCACGGCTCATTGGACTTACCGCCACTCCCGAGCCTGAGACTTTCGCATTCTTCAACGACAATCAGGTTTATGAATACTCGTTTGACGCTTCCGTGCTCGACGGTGTAAACGTGGGCGGAATCCCTTACCGCATCAAGACCAAGGTCTCTGAAGACGGCGGCAAGATAGAAGTTGGCGAACAGCACACAAGCATCACAAAACTCACTGGCGAATATCAGCAACACATAGCCGCCGAGGAGGAAGTGGCCTACACCAAAGGTCAGCTTAACCGCAGCGTGATAAATCCAGCCCAGATAGAGCTGATTCTCCAGACCTACAAGGAAAAGGTTTATACCGAAATGTTTCCCGACCGTGAGCCCGATTTCAACTATCTGCCCAAGACATTGATTTTTGCCCTCAACGACCAGCACGCAAGCCTGATAGTTGAGATAGCGCGCAAGGTTTTCGGTGTGGACGGCAATTCTGATTTCGTCCAGAAAATAACATATTCGGCCGACGACAGCAAGGGACTCATCAAGGCTTTCAACACCAAGGAGAATTTCCGAATTGCCGTTACGGTAACATTGGTGGCCACCGGCACCGACGTTAAGCCTCTTGAGGTGGTAATGTTTATGCGCGACGTAAACTCCGCAACTCTCTACACTCAGATGAAGGGCCGCGGCTGCCGAACCATTGACCGCCGTCAGCTGCAAAATGTGACTCCAAACGCCAAGGAAGGCAAGGATCATTTCTACATAGTGGACGCCGTGGGCGTTACCGAGCACGCAATGGGGTACGGTGGATTTGGCAAGGAACCTCAACCTCAGCCGATAACATTACAAAAGCTTCTGGAACTTATTACATTGGGCAATCTTCAAGACAACCTTTTAATGACTCTCGCCAACAAGCTTTCACGAATCGACCACAAGGCCACGAATCAGCAGAAAGCCATTTTCTGCGAACTTACTGGCATCAGCATACACGATTTGGCAGAAAACATCTTCAACGCACTGCGCGACGGCAAGTTGCCGCCTTATATAAATATCAACGAACCTAACAAGGAACGCAAGCAGCTTGCGAGACCTCTCACCGACAATCCCGACGCCCGCGACTTGATCTTGGAAATCAACGCCGGATACATCAGGATTCTTGAACCCGGAAAAGACGAGCTTCTCTTTGCCGGAAAATCTCAGGACGAGGCCATCAGGACCACCAACGAGTTCAAGAATTTCATTGGCGACAAGGCCGACAAGATAGAGGCGCTCAGGATTATCTACAACAACACCGGCGACCCCATAACTCCCGATAGGCTCAACGACCTGAAGAGCAAACTCCTTCAGGCAAGCTACGAGTTCAACACGCGTCATCTCTGGGATTGCTACTCGTTGGTGTTCCCCGAGAAGGTCACCAAACTTGCCGACAAAAACCAGAGCGAGGCACTCACCAACATAATCCAGCTGGTGAGATTTGCATTGCAGCGCATCGACAGCCTCAGAAGCCTGAACTCAACCGCCGCCCAGTATTTCGAGCTCTTCTGCGGAAAACGAAACCGCGAGATCTCACCCAAGCAGCGCGAGCTTCTGGCCCAGGTGGTCGATTACATAATTTTCAACGGATATCTTGATTTCAAGACCCTGAAAAACTACAACTCCACAGTAGCCGCCAAACTGAAAATGGAATTCAAGGACACCACCAACGATATCCTCTATCAGCTGGCCAATATGCTTACAAAGACGGCGTAGATAGTAGTTAGTAGATAGTAGATAGTAGTTAGTAGATAGTAGATAGTAGATAGTAGTTAGTAGTTAGAGTGGACGCACAGCCTCGAAGAGGCGTCGCTATGCATAACTCTAAGTTTGTGCCGCTGAAAATTAATATTTTATCAAGGCACTTTTGCAGGGGGATCATTGAAAAATAGATACAATGATCTTTATAAAACAGACAGTTATTTTGTACCTTTGTTGTAGTA
>JAZQPB010000142.1:0-2880 GCA_045628165.1 Bacteroidales bacterium
TTCTCATATTACGACGCCTACCTGTCCAACCAGGAATTCCAGAAACACAGCTCGTTCATCTAGCATCAGTATGGTATCAAGATGCCCGAGGCCAAGCACATAATGCTCCAGAGCCGTCTGCAGAAGAGGCTCAGGGCGCTCGGCATTCCCACATTCGGCGAATACGTGGATTATGTGTTCTCGCCCAGCGGACACGATGAGATAATCCACATGATGGACGTGGTATCCACCAACAAGACCGACTTTTTCCGCGAAAACCAGCATTTCGAGTTCCTGCTCGATACCGTGCTGCCCGAGATCTTCGAGACCAACAAGCAGAATTTCGTGAAAGTGTGGTCGGCCGGATGCTCATCAGGCGAGGAGCCATACACCCTGGCCATGGTGATGAGCGAATACCAGCAGAAGGCCCGCGGATTCGATTTCCAGATCCTGGGCAGCGACCTCAGCACCATTGTACTCGAGAAAGCCGTGCAGGCCATATATCCCGAGGACAGGGTTTCGGTAATCCCCTACGATATGAAGAAGAAATACCTCCTGCGCAGCAAGGACCGCGAGAAACCCACCGTGCGCATAGTGCCCGAGCTCAGGAGAAAGTTGAATTTCATGCGCCTTAATTTCATGGACGAGGTATACAGCGCCCCATCGGGATTCGACATCATATTCTGCCGTAACGTGCTGATATATTTCGACCGCCAGACACAGGAGAAAGTCATCAACAAGCTCTGCCGCCATCTCAGGCCCGGAGGATTCTTTTTCCTGGGCCACTCGGAGAGCGTTACAGGCATCGACGTCCCACTCAAGCAGATAAAACCTACGGTGTTCCGCCGCATCTGACGGCGCCCCGTATTTCAGCAATATTATGAACACAACAATTTAAGACCGATATATAGAATGGACAACCAGACAACAAATATTACCGACGAGGTTCTGCTCTCGGAGCTCAGCAAGCGAGTAGAGAAATACAAGAACGCTGTCGATAATCTAAATATGATGAACAAGCAGCTCCTGGAGCTCAACCAGAAGCTTGCCGAGAGCGAGGCCATGAAGAGCCACTTCATCTCCAATATCACCAACGAGATCATCAACCCGTTCGCATCCATCATGGGCCTCTCCAAGAGCATTGTGGACTGCCCCGATGCCGATGTGGAGCGCATGAAGCGCATGGCGATGATGATAAACAGGGAGGCATTCAACCTCGACTTCCAGTTCAAGAACATATTCGCCGCCGCCGAAATCGAGGCCGGCAGCATGGAGCCAAACATCTCGGTAGTAAACATCGACGACCTTATGTCGAGCCTGATGGACCACTACAGCCGCGAGATAGAGCTCAAGAGACTCAAGAAATCGCTCGTAAACAATTCAGGAACAAGTCCGCTGCTCTTCAAGACCGACGGCGACAAGCTCACCATCGTGGTAAGCAACCTCCTCTGCAATGCCATCAACTTCAACCGTCCCGAGCGCAAGGTGGAGATAGCATACAGCCTTACAGAGGCTGGCGAGCTGCAGGTCCGCGTTTCCGACGAGGGACTCGGCATTTCGCCCGAAAATCAGAAAATCATCTACGACCGTTTCCGCCGTCTTGACAGCGGTATCAATTCCATAAACCGCGGACACGGCCTCGGCCTCTCCATCAACAAGGCATACATCGACTTTCTGGGAGGCACCCTGGAGCTCGAGAGCCGCGAGAACGAGGGCGCAAGCTTCACCGTCACCATCCCCGAATCGCAGATGATGGGTCACGACTACTCCAACGAGGCCAACGAAGTATTCTTCGGCGGCGACGAGGAGATTTTCTAACAAGGCATTTCCCCTGATAATCCCTATATTATGACAAGACATTTTCTATACCCATCCACGATGTTCGCATCAGTGCAGCCCGCCGAAGTTACCACCATACTCGGCTCGTGCATTGCTGTGTGCCTCTGGGACCGGTATCATGGAATAGGCGGTATCAACCACTACATGCTTCCCGTATGGAACGGTATGGAGCTTGCCTCGCCCAAATACGGCAACATCGCCATCGAGAGGCTGGTGGAGAAGATGCTTCAGCTCGGCTGCCAGAAAAAAAATCTCGTGGCCAAGCTATTCGGCGGAGGCGAGGTGATATCCGTTACATCATCCACCATGCACATAGGCGAGCGCAACATCATGGTGGCCGACGAGATGCTCCAGGAGATGGGAATCCCCATCATAGGACGGTCTACCGGAGGAAAAAACGGCAGAAAAATCATTTTCAACACACACACCGGCGAGGTGCTCCAGTGCTACATCAAGAGCCAGATAGGCAAGTAGCCGCATCGGTGTTTTTTATCAGCTGATAGCAAACTATCAAAAATACTCTGTAAATAACTAAATAAAGACTTATGTCGTTGGAAAACAAGAAAATACGTGTTCTAATAGTAGATGACTCGGCCGTGGTGAGACAAACCATGACCCAGATTCTGCAGTCCGACCCTGATATCGAGATCATGGCCACAGCCTGCGATCCCTATATCGCGGCCAAGAGAATACAGTCTGAAGTTCCGGATGTAATAACCCTTGACGTGGAGATGCCACGCATGGACGGCATCACATTCCTCAAGAAGATAATGACACAGCACCCCATACCGGTGCTCATTATATCAACCCTTACCGACGAGGGCAGCCGCACAGCCCTCAAGGCACTCGAATACGGCGCGGTGGATGTAATAGCCAAGCCGAGAATGGACACCAAGCAGTTTATCGAGGAATCGCGCCAGAGACTCTGCGAGGCCGTAAAAGCCGCCGCGCAGGCCAAGCTGATACCGAGGCTGCCGTCCATGATGAGAGTGGAGCCCAAGCTCTCGGCCGACGCGGTGCTCGCCAAGCCCGTAATGCAGGGAGTGGCCCCTCATACCGAGG
>JAZQPB010000143.1:0-30796 GCA_045628165.1 Bacteroidales bacterium
ACTCCTTGGCTCACAGAACGACATGGCTACGATCCGACTTTGTAGGCCCTCCGGGTACAGGTAAGACCCTTCTGGCCAAGGCCGTGGCAGGCGAGGCCGATGTTCCATTCTTCTCGATGTCGGGCAGCGACTTCGTGGAGATGTTTGTGAGAGTAGGCGCATCACGCGTACGCGACCTCTTCAACCAGGCCAAGCAGAAGGCTCCGTGCATCATCTTCATCGACGAGATAGACGCCATAGGACGCGCCCGCAGCCAGCGCGCGGGATTCGGCAGCAACGACGAGCGCGAATCCACACTCAATCAGCTGCTTACAGAGATGGACGGTTTCGAGACCAACACAGGTATCATAATGATAGCGGCCACCAACCGTGTAGACATACTCGACGCCGCACTGCTGAGAGCAGGCCGTTTCGACCGCCAGATAATGATAGACCTGCCGGACCTGAACGAGAGAGGCGAGATATTCAACGTACACCTCAACGGACTCAAGGTAGACTCGTCGCTCGACCTCGGATTCCTCTCCAAGCAGACACCGGGATTCTCGGGCGCCGACATCGCCAATGTGTGCAACGAGGCAGCACTCATAGCCGCCCGCCACAACAAGGAGAGCATCGACAAGCAGGACTTCCTGGATGCCATAGACCGAATAATAGGCGGCCTTGAAAAGAAAAACAAGATAATCTCTGAAAACGAGAAACGCACCATAGCATACCACGAGGCCGGCCACGCATCCGTAAGCTGGCTCCTGGAGCACGCTCATCCGCTCATCAAGGTTACCATAGTGCCAAGAGGCAAGGCCCTGGGCGCAGCATGGTATCTGCCCGAGGAGCGTCAGATTACCACCAAGGAGCAGATGATAGACGAGATGTGCTCCCTTGTAGGCGGAAGAGCCAGCGAGGAGGTCAACTTCGGAAAAATCTCAACAGGCGCCCTCAACGACCTCGAGCGTGTCACCAAATACGCATACGGCATGGTGTCGTTCTACGGAATGAGCGAGAAAATAGGCCACCTGAGCTATTACAACTCATCGCCCGACGACTACGGATTCACCAAGCCGTATTCAGAGAAAACCGCCGAAATCATCGACCAGGAAGCCAGAGAGCTCCTCGACTTTGTATATCAGCGGGCCAAGCAAATCATCATAGAAAACAAAGACAAAGTGGCCCAGCTGGCCGAGCTTCTGCTCGAAAACGAGGTGATATTCACCGAGGACGTCGAGAAGATTTTCGGCAAACGAAAATTCTCCACCAAGGAGCAGGAAGAGGCGCTGTATGCCACAAGGGCAATAACCCCTCCGCCATACAATCCGCCGGCGCCATCAGGCCAGGCCCCCGAGGAGATTCCCGCACAGGACAGCGCAGCTAATGGCGAACAGGATGCACCCGCACAGTCGCCGGAGACAAGCGCCGACCCCAACGCCGACAACAATTAAGACGATTGCCAACACAGAGGGCAATACTTGACAAAAACTTCAACATAGATTCAAATTATGGAAGAATGGATAAAGATATATTCCTTTGAATCACAGTATCAGGCTGATATAATACGCGCCATTCTGCAGCAGAACGACGTAAAGGCCGTAACAGTGAACGCCAAGGACAGCCTCTTTCTTATTGGTGAATACGAGCTGTATGTAACCAAAGACTTCGAGAAAAAGGCACTGGCCATCATCGAGGAATACAAGGGACTTACAAAGGTAGACTCATTTGTAATGCGCGGACCAATAGAGCGTCTGAAAGACGTGCTGGAGGCCAACGGAATAAGCTCTACCATAAGAGTGAGCAAAAATCCCCGTTACGTGCTCGACAACTACGAGCTGTACGTGAACAACGAGGACGTAAAAGCTGTGATTCCATATCTCGAGGGCACCGCCCTCAAAGGATGGAGCGCCGCCAAAACATGCTACAAGGTATCGCAGACCAGATACCGCGTGGAGATACTCAACCAGTATCACATACCGAGCATCGTAATAAAGAAGCGCGACATCAGGTTCATGAAAACCGAGCTCAATATCTATGTGGAAGACCACAACCTGGAAAAAGCCGCCGCCATATTCAACGATCTGGAGGGATGGGCAACAGCCGAAACCGTAAAGGACCGCCAGACGGCCCAGATTCACGAGAAGATGCTCGCCAACCAGGGAATACGCGCCATCATCGATCAGAAGGACAGCGGATACACCCTGAGCGTGGAGGCCGACAAGCAGGAAATGGCCACCCAGCTGATAAACGAGAGCAAGAAGTGGAAGCTGGCCGCCACATACACCGACCAGCTGGAGGCCGACTACGCAATAGCCCTACTCGAGAATTTCGAGATAGAGGCTGTGGCTGTGGCCAAAAACGACATCACACTGGCCGTGGACATCGACGTCTTTGTAGACGAATTTGACCTCGACGACGCCACCGATATTCTAAAATCCATCACACCTAACGAAAATGAATAGCATCTGGGCAAGAATCATTACAGGATCGATATTCATAGCCGCAATAGTGGGCTCGGTAATGTGGAGCCCGTGGCTGTATGCGCTGCTCTTTGGATTCTTTACCGTGGTGGGAATTGTAGAATTCTACCGGATAAGCAACAACCTCGGCTTTACCCCGCAGAAGGGCACAGGCATCACAATAGGCATTGCAACATTCGCTCTGCTGTTCCTTACGGCAGGAGAGCAGTGGACGGGAGTAAGCGGCAAGTGGCTGTACATACTGCCGGCCATGGTAACCATGATACCCATAATAGAGCTCTTCCGCAAGAAGAGCACCCCCACATCCGACTGGGCGCAGACTCTATTCGCAGTGCTGTACGTGGCCCTGCCGTTCGGCCTTATGAGCAACCTCACCTATCTGCCTGAAAACCACACATTCTCGGGCAAGATTTTCCTGAGCTTCTTCATAATGGTATGGGTATCCGACACCGGAGCATACTGCGCCGGCAAGCTATTCGGCAAGCACAAGATGTTTGAGCGCATATCGCCCAAAAAGACCTTCGAGGGTCTGGCAGGCGGAGTAGCCTTCACCATACTCTCGGCATGGCCCATCCACTATTTTGTGCCCGAGCTGGAGCTCTGGCAGTGGATAGTGATAAGCATAGTAACCGTAACATTCGCCAACCTGGGCGACCTGGCCGAATCGATGCTGAAACGCAACGCCGACATCAAGGATTCGGGCAAGCTGCTGCCGGGCCACGGCGGAGTACTCGACAGATTCGACAGCGCGCTGCTGGCCTGTCCTCCAGTATGGTTCACAATATTATTAATGACTAAATAGAATAAAACAAAACCGAAAACAAAATACGCACATGATACATATACACAAAGAAGGATATGCTACCATCCTGGTAGTGGTGCTGTTTGTAGCCGCACTGTATTTCATATACTACCATTTCCTGCACGAGAAAGTGCTGCCAGCCTGGATCCAGTTCATATTCCAGGCCGCCACGATATTCCTGATAGTGCTGGTGCTCCAGTTTTTCAGGAACCCCGACCGCAAGATCGTGGAAAACGAATACGTGGTCTTGTCGCCGGCCGACGGCAAGGTGGTGGTAATAGAGGAGACAGAGGAAAACGAGTACTTCAAGGACAAGCGCCTCCAGGTTTCGATATTCATGTCGGTATGGGACGTGCACTCCAACCGCTGGCCCATCGCCGGCGAGGTAACATACTTCAAGCATCATGACGGCAAATATCTGATAGCCAGCAATCCCAAGTCATCATCCGACAACGAGCACACCACCATCGCCGTAAAGACCGAGGATGGCTACGAGATTATGTTCCGCCAGATAGCCGGTTTTGTGGCACGCCGCATAGTATGCCCCGTACAGGTGGGCGATACAGCCAAGCAGGGCCGTCAGTTCGGTTTCATAAAGTTCGGATCGAGAGTCGATATGTTTTTCCCGATAGGCACCAAGGTGCGTGTAAAACTCGGCGACAAGGTGAAGGCCGGCATCGACATAATAGCCGACGTGGAGAAGAAAGACTAATACACGCTATCAGCTGATAGAAAAACTAATACAACGCTATCAGCTGATAGAAAAAAAATACAACGCTATCAGCTGATAACAAAAAAATACAAAAAAAGGGCATGGACAGAATAAAAATTGTCCATGCCTTTTTTATTACTGGATGATGTTGCCGTCGGAATCCATGCGGATGGTCTCGCCGGCCTTGTGCTCGGTGACACTGCCGTCGGCATGGCGCTCCACGTATCGGCGCTGGAGCTTGCCGCGCAGAAACTTGCCGGTCTCGCTGAGCTCCACCCACGATTCGGCCGATATCACCAGCCTGCTGCCCGACGATGTGAGTATCCTCATATTGGACTGCGGATGCACATACTGTATGCGGCCGTTGGGATAGAACTTGACCGCTGTGCCCGGCTGCGACATAAACTCCTGGTCCTGAAGCACAAACGATATGCTGCCTACCGGTGTGCCGCTTATCAGGAGTCCGCTTTCATTAAACTGTATGCGGTATCCACGGGCAAACTCGCGAAACTCGTTGTCCACACACTGGATAAGCGTATTAGCTCCCAAAGTGCCGAAATACGCGCGCCCCTCGTCGTTGAGCTTAACGGGGCCTGCCTGCGAAAAAAGTATCATAGGCCCCGGAGTCCAGAGGTCGATGTCGCGGGCCGGGGTGCCCTCCTCCACCAGTCCGCGGCTGTTGAGCTTATACAGCGTGCCGCCCTTGAATACGATCTCGATGCCCGCGCTCAGCATGGCCGAATCGGCAGAGAGCCTGCTGTAGCCTGCCCGAACCTGCCCCGCCGACGAAAACGGAATGGCCAAAAGCCCGATAATATAGATGACAATGTATCTGTGCATGAGGATTTTTGTTAAATGACACACAAAATTAAGAAATAAAATTCAAATAGTATCGGATATTTATATTATCTTTGCTACGTATTTATTTTAGCACTATAGAAAAATGGGCTTCAAATCAGGTTTTGTAAACATAGTGGGAAACCCCAACGTGGGGAAATCCACATTGATGAATATCTTGGTGGGAGAGCGTCTCTCCATTATCACCAACAAGAGTCAGACCACCCGCCACAGGATAATGGGCGTGGTGACCACCGACGACTATCAGATAGTATACAGCGACACCCCGGGCGTGCTGAAGCCGATGTACAAGCTTCAGGAGAGCATGCTCAACTACTCCAAATCGGCTCTGGAGGATGCCGACGTAATCCTCTACATAACCGATGTGCTGGAGACAAGGACCAAGAACAAGTTTTTCCTCGATATGGTGAACAGGCTGGCCTGTCCAGTGGTGATACTGGTAAACAAGATAGACCTGGCTCCCGACCAGACCAAGGTGGAGGAGATAATCACCGACTGGAAAACCCTGATTCCCAAGGCCGAGGTGTATCCGGTATCGGCCCTGCACAAGTTCAACACAGAGAACATTCTCGACAAGATAGTATCGCTGCTGCCCGAGAATCCGCCATACTTCGAGAAAGACCGCCTCACCGACAAGCCTGAGCGTTTCTTTGTATGCGAGATTATCCGCGAGAAGGTGCTCGAGCTCTACGACAAGGAGATTCCGTATTCTGTGGAGGTGCAGGTGGAGACTTTCAAGGAGGAGGAAAACATCATCCGCATCCAGACTGTGATAAATGTGATACGCGACAGCCAGAAGGGAATCATAATCGGCAAGGGCGGACAGGCTCTCAAGAGACTGGGCGCGCTCTCAAGAAAGGAGATAGAGGCTTTCTTCGGAAAGAAAATCTATCTCGAGATTTTCGTGAAGGTGAGCAAGGACTGGCGCGACAACACCAACCGTCTGAAAGGTTTCGGATACGAGGTGTAGTTGAAAGCTTAAAGTTGAAAGCTTAAAGTTGAAAGCTTAAAGTTTAGAGATTAGAGATTGAAATACCATGAAAAAAATTCTATTATCAATAGCATCTGTCATGATTGCGGTGTCGGCGTGGGCGCAGGAGCCTTCAGCTGATGGCCAGCAGTCTCCGGAGCCAGGTGAGCACGAGGCTCCGGGCAGTTTTGGTGCGGCGGCACTGCCCAACAGGATTTTTCTGCCGGAAGAAAACCTGACCGAGGGCGGCCCCGACTGGGACGATCTCGAGATAGGAAAATTCTACGAGATATCAGCTCCCGGCATCTACCAGGAATCGGATGAGGACCAAATGCGTGGATGGTTTATAGAGGAACGTCCGCACTTCAAGGAATACATCTCCATAAACGAGCATGTGGATATGCTGACATGGCTGGATGTGGAAGAGAAAATGCTGGAGGAGGTCACCGACAGCACCGTGGCCAGGGCCATCAAGGTTTACGGAGTGGAGAGCGTGCACACCGCCGACATCACAGGTCAGTATCTCGACATAGTGGGCACTCTGAGCGGACACCGTCAGAAATCTCGCAACTTCCAGATAATGAAATACGGCGACAAGGCTGCAATATATGATTACAACAACAAGATAATCAGAATTTTGAGCCTGGAGCCTATGGACAAGAATACAATTTTACAAGAACAAAATTAACAAAAACCAACAACAAACATGAAATTCGTAGTATCAAGCACCGAACTGCTCAGCCGTCTGCAGTCAGTAAGCAGGGTTATCAGCAGCAAGAATACACTTCCCATCCTGGACAACTTCCTTTTCCAGATCCAGGACGGCACACTCACCATCACCGCATCGGACCTCGAGACCACAATGCGCACACGCCTGAATCTCGACAACGTGGACGGCGAGGGCACCATAGCCATCGACGCCAAGCGCCTTACCGACATCCTGAAGGAGTTTCCCGAGCAGCCACTGATTTTCGAGATCAACAACGACACAATGGGCGTAGACATCCTGAGCGACAACGGTAAATTCTCGGTAATGGGACAGAGCGGAATGGAATATCCAGAGATGCAGCGCCTCAACGAGGGCAGCACCACATCAATCTCGATGCCCGGACACACTCTGCTGAAGGGAATAATGAAGACCCTCTTTGCCACCGCCGACGACGAGCTCCGTCCTGTAATGAACGGAATATCGATAACAGTGGCACCACAGGGCGCAACATTTGCCGCCAGCGACGCCCACAAGCTCGTAAGATACCGCAACTCCAACATCGAGTGCCAGAGCAACGCATCATTCATCCTGGCCAAGAAGCCAGCCAATATGCTCAAGAACATCCTCGCAAAGGAGAGCGACCAGATACAGCTCCAGTTCGACGAGAAAAACGCATACTTTATCCTGAGCGACTACGAGATGATATGCCGCCTGGTAGACGGACAGTATCCCAACTACGAGACCATTATCCCTACCAACAACCCCAACAAGCTCACAATCACCAGAATGGACCTCGTGAACACACTGAAACGCGTATCAGTATTCGCAAGCCAGGCCAGCAACCTCATAAAGCTGGAGCTCCGCGGCGACCAGATCACTGTTTCGGCGCAGGACATCGACTTCTCGATATCGGCATACGAGAAGGTGAGCGCCCAGTATCAGGGCGAGGACATGAGCATCGGCTTCAAGTCGGCATTCCTCATCGAGATACTCACAGCCATGAGCAGCGAGAATGTGGTATTCGAGCTCAGCGACCCATCGCGCGCAGGCATCATACTCCCTCTCGAGAAAGAGAGCGAGCAGGAAGACGAGCTGATGCTCCTGATGCCTATGATGATAAACGACTAATCCCTAAACAGATATCATTATGAAAAAGAAATGGATAATTCTCACCATCCTGGGACTTCTGATCATAGGAGCCCTGGTATTCTACTTCCGATACATGTGGGCTTTTGCCGAAGGTGTTAAGGGAGGCCAGCTGAAAGACATCAAACACAAGGGCTACATCTTCAAGACCTACGAGGGCGAGGTAAATCTCGGCAAATTCGTATCGGCAAGCGAGGAGTCATGGGAATTCTCTGTAACCGACGAGCGCATAGCCGACTCGCTGATGAAGTGCGCCGGCCGCGAGGTAAGCCTCCACTACAAGGAGTACAAGAACACCCTGCCATGGAGAGGTATGCAGAAATACGTGGTAGACAGCATAATATCAGTAAGATAGCTATCAGCTGAAATAAAAATGATGACAAAGATCCCTGCCATAGACCGAATAAACCTGATGCTGGACAGCGGAACATTCCGCGAGATGGACAGCGAGGTGTCCCAAAGCGTAATAAGCGGAACGGGAAAGGTGAATGGCAGGGATGTTTGCATCTATGCGCAAAACTCGGCCGTAAAAGGCGGATCGCTCGGCAAGGCACACGCCCGGCGGATAATAAGCATAATGGAAAAGGCGTTTGAGCTCGGATGCCCAATCATAGCCATACTCGACAGCGGCGGCGCCAGAATACAGGAAGGCGTGGACGCGCTCCACGGCTACGGCGAGATATTCAGGCTGTGCGCCCGGGCCCGTGGAAAACTGCTGCAGATAGGCCTGATACTGGGCCCGTGCGCAGGCGGAGCGGCCTACTCCCCCGCCCTCATGGACCTGGTATTCACAGTAAGGGGCCTCTCGAAGATGTTCATAAACGGCCCGGCCGTAATCAAGAGCAACACCGGCGAGGACGTAAGCGCCGAGGACCTGGGAGGCGCGCAGGTATCGGCATCTGTATCAGGCAACGCCCATTTCATAGCCGACAGCGAGGAGCAGTGCATATCAGACGCACGGCAGCTGATGGCAATGATATCAGCTGGCACCCATACGGCAGAGGAGCCCCAAGGATACAGCATATCAGCTGATAGCGAGATACATACAATACTATCCGCGATATCCGACGGAGCCAAGTACATGGAGGTGAGGAAAGATTTTGCGCCCAACTGCGTGACTGCCTTCGCCCGGATAGGCGGACAGAGCGTGGGCATAGTGGCCAACAACTCTGCCGTAATGAACGGCGACATAGACATAGACGCGGCCGACAAGATAGCCGATTTCGTAAAACTCTGCAGCGACTTGCAACTGCCCATAATCACGCTCGTGGATATCAGGAGCTTCAAGTGCAGCCGCGAGCAGGAAAACCGCGGTCTCATCCGCCACGGCGCAAGGATAATACACGAATACTCGGTGAGCACGGTAAGGAAAATAACCGTGATACTGCGCCCGTCGCTCGGCGGAGGCTACGTGGCCATGGGCAGCAAGAGCCTCGGCGCCGATGCCGTACTTGCATGGCACGGCGCCACCATTGCGGTAATGAAACCCGAGGCCGCGGTAGCAGTTATCTACAAAAAAGAGATAGCCGCCAATCCCGAAATGAGGGAACTATACCTGAACAAATACAAAGAGGACATCCGCAACATAGACCTATCTAATTACGTGGACAAATTCATAAAGCCGGAGGATACCAGAAAGGAGGTGATGGAAGCACTGGATATTTTCTGAAAAATCTGTTGCTCTTTTCTAAGAAAAGCTTATCTTTGCCGGAACAAATTTAACAGCAATCATGGCGGTAGACTACAAAAATCCTAATATATCGGTTCATATATCATATTCGTGGAACTATTCTGACAATCAGAAAAAAGAAGTCAGGCAATACTTTTATGACTATATTGTTAGCAAAAAACAAGATATTCCAGATTTGGACAAAAAAATTGATTCTTTTCTTAGTTTCGATTTGGAGAAGGATTTCGTTACATTGTCTCATGGTTTTGATATCAACCGTATTCATCATGCTTTTGACAAGGGTGTTGGCATTAATAGTGCATTAAATTTTGGAGAGTCAATATATAGATTTGAGGAAACATTGGGAACAGACGACATTGTATTGCTTTTTATCAGTTGCAAAAGTCTTATGTCTCTGCACTGCCTTCACGAATTGTGCAGTATCATAAAAAATAATTACGAACAAGACAGGGTAATTCCTATTTTACTGAACAATGTATATTCCTTTGAAGGTATTGAGTTAGGAAAGTCGTTCTTCTTGGAATATGCAAACAAACAGAAAGAAAAAATAGAAGCATTACTTGAGAACGACCGTACCAAGACAGAATGTGTTTTTGTGGAATCAGATTTTCAGAATGCAATAAATACTTTGTTTAATCAGATTTTAGATGATTCCAAGAACATGACAGAAGAATTGCAAAAGCTTCACAAACAACAAAAAGAAGGTGTTTTTAATACAAAGCTTCATGAATATTATACATCAATTACGGCTTCAGTGTTGAGGCTTATAGAGAAGGTTGAGGGAAGCGAAGAAGAATACGGATTGAAATTATATAAAATGGGAGAAGATTGTTTCCTAAACCAAGACTACCACAATGCCTTTAAATACTATCAAGAATCAGCTGAAGAAGGATACTCTGACGCTCAAAATGATCTTGGGTGGTGTTATCGTAATGGGAAAGGAGTGGAGACAAACGAACCAAAAGCCTTTGAATGGTATCTGAAATCAGCAAAACAGGGAAACCCCATTGGCTGCTTTAACCTTGGTTGGTGTTACGAGAACGGATGTGGTTGTAGGCAAGATTGGGCTATGGCCCTAGAATACTATCGTAAATCCGCTGATAAAGGAGATTCTGATGCACAATACAACCTCGGTTGGTGTTATGAGAATTCCAAAGGAGCTGCTCAGAATTGGAAAAAGGCTTTCAAATGGTATTGCAAGTCTGCTGAATCAGGAAATACTGATGCGCAAAATGCTCTTGGTTGGTGTTACGAGAATTCCAAAGGGGTAAATAAGGATTTGAAAGAAGCGTTTGAGTGGTATCGGATGGCGGCTGTAAATGGAAATGCAGTTGCAAAATTTAATGTTGGTTGGTATTACTATTATGGTTTATTAGGAAGCCACAATTATGAAGAAGCTTTTCATTGGTTCAAAGAATCAGCCGAACAGAAAGAGATTGATGCACAATATTATCTTGGATTATGCTATTACCATGGTCACGGAATAGCACATGATTACAATAAGGCCTTTGAATGGTTCAGTAAATCCTCAATACTCGGTAACAATAAGGCACTGTATTATCTTGGCCTATGCTATTACAATGCCCATGGAACAGTACGTGATTACAAGAAGGCTTTCGAGTGCTTTGTAAAATCAGAAAATCCCAATGCCTATGTTCAGTATCACATCGGTCAGTGCTATTATTATGGACATGGGGTTGATATTAATTATAAAAAGGCTGTCGAGTGGTTTGTCAAATCGGCAGACCAAGAGAATGCTTATGCTCAGTATTATCTTGGCCTATGCTATTACTATGGACATGGGATTGAAACCAATTATAATAAGGCAGTTGAGAGGTTCACCCAATCTGCAAAACATAAAAATCCTGATGCTCTACATTATCTTGGAATCTGTTATTACCATGCCCGTGGAACAGGACTTGATTACTACAAAGCCTATAAACTATTCAGAGACTCCTCTGAACATGGCTACAAGTATTCACAATATTATCTCGGACTGTGTTACTATTATGGACATGGGGTTGAGATTAATTATAAAAAGGCTGTCGAATGGTTTAACAATTCTGCAGACCAAGGAAATGCTGACGTTCAGTATCATTTAGGCCTGTGCGACTATTATGGACATGGGGTTGAGATTAATTATAAAGAAGCTGTCGAATGGTTTGCCAAAGCCGCAGACCAAGGGAATACAAATGCCCAGTGTTATCTAGGGCTGTGCTATTACTATGAGCGTGGAGTAGTGCGCAATTATAAAAAGGCTGTCGAATGGTTTGAGGAATCAACAAAACAAGACAATTCCTATGCTCAATATCATCTTGGCCTGTGCTATTATTTCGAGCATGGAGTTGAGTTAGATTATAACAAAGCTGTCGAGTGGTTTGCCAAATCCGCAAACCAAGGGAATACAGATGCTCAACATTACCTAGGCCTATGCTATTATTATGAGCATGGGGTTGAGCAAGATTACGACAGAGCTTTTAAATTGTTCAAAAAATCTGCCGAACAGAAGAATGCTAATGCTCAATATTATCTTGGATTGTGTTTTTATTATGGTCATGGAGTCACGCGTAATTACGAAAAAGCATTGTCAATATTTGAATACTCAGCAAAACAAAACAATGCTAATGCTCAGTATTATCTTGGTCTGTGCTATTATTATGGGTATGGAATTGAGTATGATTATGAAAAAGCTTTTAAATTGTTCAAAAAATCTGCTGATCAAAAGAATGCTAACGCTCAGTATTATCTAGGATTGTGTTATGAAAAGGGCAAAGGCAATGACCAAAATTGGAGCAAAGCAGAAAGTTGCTATCGTGATGCTGCAAGACAAGGTAATGTTGAAGCCCAAACAGCTTTAGGTGAATGGTACTATTATGGTCAATACTATACAAAAGATTACAACATGGCATTAGCTTTATTCAAAAAGGCAGCTGAACATGAGGATGCTCGTGCGCAATACAATCTCTACTTATGTTACCGACAAGGAAATGGGGTAAAAAATCTTGATATAAGTACCGCTATGATTTGGTTGCAAAAGTCCGCTGAAAAAGGATATTATAAAGCACAACATACATTGGGTCAAATATACGAATTGGGAGAATTGGGCATTCAAAAGAATTTGACAGAGGCTCTCAAATGGTACGAGGCCGCTCAAGCCCAAGGTTACGACTGTAAAATGGATATAAAACGTACAAAAGAGGATAGTAATAAATGGTTGTCGCTCTTGGGAAGAATTGCAATGTATATGCTTCTGAAATAAGTGGCCTTCCATACCCAGAAGAAATTTAATGAGTTTTTTTCAATTGTGAGAGTAAATTGTAATCAATATATTTGCACAATTATTTATTCAATTTTGAACCTACGCGGCTTCAAATTTCATCAAAAATGTTTCATTAATGCCATTTTTTATATAATTTTGAATCCTGAATTCAATTTCGATAACCCAATGGCAGACAATTACTTAGAAAAAAGATACAACGACGTTTTCGGCTCAAGGAAAACGGTGAAGAAAGTGGGGCAAGGGCTCGACACGCTATTGCTGAAAAACCGCAGCGTGCGCGGATACGACCACAATGTGGAGCCCGGCCCGGAGGTGCTGAGGCGCATTGTGGGCGTTAATACCAAAATTCCGTCGGCGCGCAATCAGCAGGCGCTCAGATTCAGGATCGTAACCGACCCGCGCGAGGTGGACATCGTAAACTCCAACATCAAGCTTGGAGGCGCGCTGCCGGAGCTCAATCTGCCCTTCGATGGCACCGAGCCAAGGGCTTTCGTAATAGCCTGCGCCAACCGCGAACCCGACAACATGACCTACATCGACCTCGGAATATCGCTGCAGAGCATGCTCCTGAAGGCCGTGGAAGTTGGACTAAACGGACTGATAATCTGCGCTTTCAACAGAGAGAACATCAGCAGGGAGCTCGGGCTTGATATCACGCCATTAGCTGTAATGGCCATAGGCAAATCTATGGAAAACATCAAGATAGTACCCATCTCCGAAACTGAATCGCACAAGTATTACCGCGACAGCAGCAATGTGCATTATGTGCCCAAGGTAAATCTGGAGGAACTGATTATTAAATAATTACGAATTACTAATGAAAAAATCCTGGCCGTTCCACGTATTCGCGCTCATTGCGTCGATGGTGTGGGGCAGCACCTTTGTATCGAGCAAGGTGCTCCTGAATGTCGGCATGAGTCCGGCAGAGATTATGACTGTCCGTTTTGTGATAGCATATTTGGTAATGCTTCCGTTCAACCACAATTACCTGAAATCCAAGTCGTTGAAAGACGAGTTTCTCTTTATGCTGCTGGGCATTACGGGCGGATCGGTTTATTTCCTTACCGAAAACACGGCTGTAGGCATAGCCTCCGTAACATCCACCGTGGCGCTCATAGTGTGCAGTACTCCCGTGATTACCGCCCTCATCAACAGGATGATATGGCGCAGCGAGAAACTCAGCAGCAGTTTTCTCGTGGGATCGGTGACGGCGCTCGTGGGCACGGCGCTGGTGGTTTTCAACGGCATCTTTATCCTCGACGACAATCCGCTGGTAATAATCCTGAGCCTGGCCGCATCGCTCTGCTGGGCGTTCTATTCCATAATCCTGAGAGTGATGTCGAAGCGCTACGACTCGTTCGTAATCACCAGGAAGGTTTTCTTCTGGGGCGTTGTTACCATGCTGCCGTATTTCCTGTTCGATGATATACACATATCAGCTGATATGTTTACCCATGGCGACGTGCTGTTCAATGTGGTTTTTCTGGCACTGGTGGCCTCGCTTGGATGTTTCCTGCTCTGGAACATCGTTACCAGCCGCATAGGAATCGTTGTATCGTCCAATTATCTGTATTTCAATCCAGTAGTGGCCCTCATCACCGGTCATGTGGTATTCAGCGAGCAGATTACGGTGTATGCCGTGGTAGGCTGCATTATCACTATTTTGGGCGTGTACCTCTGCAACAAGAAAGTGGAAAGTGGAAAGTGGAAAGAGTAAAGAGTAAAGTTTAAAGTGGAGAGTTCAATTACTTCAATCACTTCAACACTTCAATTACTTAAAAAAAATGAAAGCCAAGGGAATTATTGCAGGAATATTTGCGTCGGTATGCTATGGCACCAATCCGCTGGGCGCGCTCCACTGCTATCACGAGGGGCTCAATACTATATCCACACTTTTCTACAGATACGTGTGGGCTGTACTGCTGATGGCGCTTGTGATGGCATTCACACATAAGCGTTTTCAGCTGAAGGCGCGTGAATATCTCGTGTGCTTCGCATTGGGCATCATGTTCATGTTCTCGTCGATATTTCTTTTCATGAGTTTCAACTACATGGACGCGGGCCTGGCTTCCACCATCCTGTTCAGCTATCCAATAATGGTGGCGGTAATCATGGCGCTGTTTTTCGGCGAGAAGGTGAGCGGACGCATTATCTGCTCACTGGCGCTTGCGGTGGGCGGAGTGATGCTGCTGAGCCGTGGCGAGGGCGCGGCCAATACAGCCGGAGTAATGGCGGTATTGGCATCGTCGCTCACATACGCCATATATATAGTGGCCATCAACAGGCTTAATGTAAGAATCCCGAGCATCACCATGGCATTCTATGTATCTGTGGTGGCGCTCATTACGCTCGCCATAGCCGGAGCTGTGGGCGTGGGCGGCGGTCTCGTGATGTGGCCATCGGCAAGCAGTGTTTTCTGGAGCGGATGGCTGGGACTTTTCCCAACGGTATTAGCCCTGGTATTCATAAACATCTCCATAAAACTTGTGGGAAGCACGCCGGCGGCCATCATGGGAGCCATAGAGCCAATGACGGCGGTGTGCATAGGATGCCTGGTGTTTGGAGAGCAGTTTTCGCTGAAACTCCTTGCCGGCATGATACTTATATTCGGGTCGGTGATGCTGATAATTCTGGGCAAAGAAAGAAATTAGCTGATAAATATTAGCTGAACTTATGCATATTTTCAAAAAAAAATTAATTTTGCGCTTACTAATCACCAAAACGCTTATCAAAAACATGAAAAACAGACTACTTCTGATAGCCATTCTGCTGACGGCCGCAATGATGGCCGGATGCGCAGGAGGCTCCAACAACGGACACCACGACGAGCCCGATCCGCAAATAGGCATAGCACTGGGCGGAGGCGGAGCCAAGGGCACTGCACATGTGGGCGCACTCAATGCGCTGGAATCCATGAACATAAAGCCGGCCTACGTATCGGGCACCAGCGCCGGAGCCATCATAGGTGGACTCTACGCCGCGGGATACACTCCCCACGAGCTCGACAGCATCTTTGTACGCGTATCTTTAGGCGATGTGGCCACCAGCAACCGCATTCTCCAGAAGTTCGAGAGTCTCCTGGCAGCTAAAGGGGTTAAAAATATCGAGGACACCAAGATTCCGTTCCGATGCGTGACATACGATATCGAGAAAGACCAGGAGGTGGTGCTCACCAAGGGAAACATGGCCCAGGCGATGCGCGCGTCAATGTCGGTGCCGCTGGTTTTTGAGCCGGTTACTATAAACGGCCGCAAGCTCGTGGACGGCGGATTGTGCAACAATCTTCCGGTGGATGTGGTGCGCGACATGGGCGCACGGAAGGTGATAGCAGTCGACCTATCTACTCCCGAGGGCATTCTGCTGGCCATTCCCATCCCCGACGAGCTTACGGGCCTGCTTCAGGACGCACTCAGCTACATACCCGGATTCAACGAGAGCGAGTCAATATTGGATGATGTAATACGCTGGCGCAGTGCGCGTCCCGATATTCCACGCCTTCAGCTGAACAAACAAAACGCCGATGTGTACATACACCCAAATCTCGACGGATACGATGCCACAAGCGTATTGCGCGAGAGCCTGCTGAAAATGCGCGACCTCGGATATTCGGCCACCATGGAAAAATCAGCCCAAATCAAGGCCCTGAAATAAACCCAAGAAATTTTGACGAAATATTTTTTGCGGACTCAAATATATCTTCTATATTTACAATCGCAAAATTATGGTATTAGCAAAAATGACACTAAAGGAAACTCTAAATACTTGCGACAAATTCGCATCCTGCAACGGCATGCAGCTGATAGAAGTATCGGAAGGCATGGCCAAGGCGCAGATGGAAGTCGCTGACAATCACCTGAATGCCGGCGGAGTGTGTCAGGGCGGAGCGCTCTTCACACTTGGCGACCTGGCCGTGGCCGCCGCCGTAAACAGCCACGGTCAGCTCACGTTCGGCATACAGAACAGCATATCGTTCCTGCAGTCAGCCAGGAAAGGCGACATCCTTACCGCGACTGCCACCGAGACCTTCAACCATCCCAAGATTCCATACGTGAATGTTGAGATCCGCAATCAGGAAGGCCAGCTGATAGCAGTAATGACCGGCCAGGGCTACCGCAAGAAAGATTCCATGCCATACGACGGGCTGGAATAATCCCCAAACCGCCGTAAACCGCCGCCTACGGCGCCGGGGGAGAACATGAATTACCGTGAATTATCACGAATTTTCAAAAATTACTTTTTTGAGAAAAATTTTTGATTAATTTATGTCAATTCATGATAATTCATGTTGAAATTATTCTTTTAATTCTTTCTTATTCTTTAAATTTTCGGATAAGAAAAAAACAACGGCAACGCCGTTGTTCCAATGGATAATAATTAAAAACAACAATAGAAAAACAACAATGATTTACAATGCAAAGTATGAGTGCATGAGCCGCGAGGACATGCGCGCTCTCCAGGGCGAGAGACTCCAGAAAATCGTAAAGAGATGCTACGAGAACACCGAATTCTACAAGAAAAAGATGGACGAGATGGGCGTAAAGCCCGAGGACATCAAGAGCATCGACGATATCGTAAAGCTCCCATTCACCACCAAGTTTGACCTCCGCGACGAGTACCCATTCGGACTCCAGTGCGTGCCACAGAGCGAGGTTGTACGTATCCACGCATCATCAGGTACTACAGGAAAGCCTGTTGTGGACACCTACACCAAGAACGACATCGATATGTGGGCCGAGGGCGTGGCCCGTGTAATGGCTGCCGGCGGAGTTACCAAGGAAGACCTCGTACAGGTATCTTACGGCTACGGCCTCTTTACAGGTGGTCTTGGCGCTCACGACGGCGCCGCCAAGCTGGGTGCCGTTCAGCTGCCTACATCAGCTGGCAACACCGAGAAGCAGATTATGCTCATGCAGGATTTCGGATCTACAGTGCTCTGCTGCACACCATCATACGCTATGCGCCTTGCTGAGGCTATCCACACCAGCGACGTGGTTTCCATCGACAAGATGAAGCTGAAAGCCGGTTTCTTCGGCGCCGAGCCTTGGACCGACGGTATGCGCAATGAGCTTGAGGACAAACTCCGCATCAAGGCTTACGATATCTACGGCCTCACAGAGATGTGCGGACCCGGCGTGGGCGGCGAGTGCGAATTCCAGGACGGCACACACCTCTGGGAGGATATGTTCTATCCCGAGATCATCAATCCTGATACATTGGAGCCTGTTGCTCCCGGCGAGTTTGGTGAATTGGTGTTCACATCGCTCTGCAAGGAGGCCATGCCAATAATCCGCTACCGTACACGCGACCTCACACGCCTTATCTACGATAAGTGCAAGTGCGGACGTACAGCTGTGAGAATGGACCGCATCCTGGGCCGCAGCGACGATATGCTCATCATCCGCGGCGTAAATGTGTTCCCATCTCAGATAGAGGCCTGCCTCACCGAGTTCCCTGCATTCCAGCCATACTACTTCATAACTGTGGACCGCAAGAACAACGAGGACACATTCGATCTCGATGTGGAGCTCCGTCAGGAATTCTACTCAGCCGATGCAGCCAAGCAGATGGAGTACGTAAAGCCACTCTTCAACCGCATTGTCTCTATGGTGGGCATCAAGCCAACCATCCACGTAAAGGAGCCATTCGGCATAGAGCGCTCTATGGGCAAGGCAAAGCACGTGCTCGATAAGAGAAACTTCAAGAACTAAAACACTCGTAGCGACGCACGGCCGTGCGTCGCTACATTACAACAAAAAAGCCAGCCGAAAAATTAATTTCTGCTGGCTTTTACTTTGAATAGTTGCCGAACTCGTTGAATTTCACCCACCAGTTGAAAAACTGGTCGTGAGTGATTATCTGCTCGCCGAATTCCTTCAGGTAGGCCTCCTTCTCCTCGTCGGTCACGTTTACGCGCTTTATCTTGTAGCTCCAGTCGTCGCGCACCGCAAGGCTCCATCCGCCCACCATACTGCTCTCCTCAAAGAGTTTAATCTTTTCCTTCATTTTTTTTGTCCTCCTCAATATTTATTTTTTATTCCTGACTACGCTTCCAATGTCTGTGCAGTGGACACGGGAGTCTCTCTGAGCGACTTCCACCACTCAAAAAACTCCTGGTATGTGATAATCTCGTCGCCAAACTGAGCGATGTAGGCCTCCTTTTCGCTGGCCGACACATTCACCTGCTTGATCTTGAAATTCCAGTCGTTGCGTACCGACAATGTGTATCCGCCCAGCATGGGGCATTCTGTAAATATTACTCTTGGCTTTTCCATGATTGCAATAGTTTAGGTGGTTTTGGGTAATAAAAGTATCCACTTGTATCTATTGCAACATACGTGCCATACTATGCCCGGGCATACAATATCGGCATCAGCATCTGCTCAGGAAAAACATCACAAAACCCACCAGGGCTATTCCTGTGGCTGTCCAAGAGAGCGCCACGCCTGCCTTGGGATTCTTGCCGCGTACTATCCACGACAGCGCCCACACCACTACGGCTGCTATTATTAAATATATCATAGCTAATGTTAATTTTAATCACCGCAAATATAATAAAAACTTTTTGAAAAAATACTTCTTTTATTTGCCGAATTTAATAAATTTGCACCAAAATTAAAAAATACGTATTATAAATAAAACTCAATGGAAAAAGATTTGGAAATTTTCGACCTTATCGATAAGGAGTACAACCGTCAGAAAAACGGTATCGAGCTTATCGCCTCAGAGAACTTTGTAAGCGCCAACGTAATGCGCGCCATGGGCTCCGTGCTCACCAACAAGTATGCCGAGGGCCTTCCCGGCAAGCGTTTTTACGGTGGCTGCGGCGTTGTTGACCAGGTGGAGACCATCGCTCAGGAGCGTTTGAAGAAGATCTACGATGCCGAGTGGGTAAATGTACAGCCTCACTCTGGCGCTCAGGCCAACATGGCAGTGCTCAACGTATGCCTAAAGCCTAACGACACATTCATGGGCCTCGACCTCGATCACGGTGGACACCTTTCTCACGGTTCTCCAGTCAATGTATCTGGTATCCTCTACAACCACGTTTCTTACAACGTAAACAAGGAGACCGGCCTCATCGACTACGACCAGATGGAGAAGGTAGCCCTCGAGACCAAGCCAAAGCTCATCATCGGTGGTGCCTCGGCTTACTCACGCGACTGGGACTACGAGCGCATGCGTGCCATCTGCGACAAGGTAGGCGCCCTCATGATGATTGATATGGCTCACCCTGCCGGCCTCATCGCCGCTGGTTTGCTCAAGAATCCTCTCAAGTATGCCCACATCGTAACTTCTACCACCCACAAGACCCTCCGCGGACCTCGTGGCGGTATCATCCTGCTCGGCAAGGATTTCGAGAACCCATGGGGCCTCAAGACTCCTAAGGGCGTTACAAAGACCATGTCTCAGCTCTTGGATTCTTCTGTATTCCCAGGCATCCAGGGTGGTCCATTGGAGCACGTGATCGCAGCCAAGGCCGTTGCCTTCGGTGAGGCTCTCACTCCAGAGTACAAGGTTTACCAGACTCAGGTGAAGACCAACGCCGCTCTCATGGCCAGCGAGCTCATGAACCGTGGCTACAAGATCCTCTCTGATGGTACCGACAACCACTCTATGCTCGTAGACCTCCGTCAGAACTTCCCTGAGATCACCGGTAAGCAGGTTCAGATAGCTCTCGAGGCTGCCGACATCACAGCCAACAAGAACATGGTTCCATTCGACAGCCGTTCAGCATTCCAGACCTCAGGTATCCGTCTCGGTACACCAGCCATCACAACACGTGGCGTAAAGGAGGCTGAGATCGTTCAGATCGTTGACTTCATCGACACCGTTATCAAGAACATCGACAACGAGGCCGTTATCGCCCAGGTAAAGGGTCAGGTAAACGAGATGATGAGCAAGTTCCCATTGGACAAGTAATCGTCAGAATCCGGATGATATAATAAATAAGACAATCCCTGCGTTAATTTGAAAGTGTAACGCAGGGATTTTTTATACAAAAACAACATAGACAACAATATTATGAATAAACTTTTGTTATTAATTTTGATGTGCGTGGCATCATTGGCCGTATCTGCACAGAAGAAGGACCAGCCGGTGACAATGGCTGTGGCTCCTACCAAAATGAATGTATTGTTTATCGGAGTGCCAAATCTTTTGGATATAGCGGTGTCGGGCTATAAGGATGATGATTTGATAGTAAGTTCCAATACTGTGCGCATAACAAGAGAAGGTGAAGGTCGTTATAATGTTAGTGTTAAATCTCTATCAAAAACGGTCGTTATCAGAATTTGCGCCAAGACCAAGCGTGATACAATAGAAATAGGTCAGAGAGAGTTCCGTATAAAGAGAGTTCCTGATCCTGTTCCTCGTGTGGCGGGTGTTGGTAGTAATGTAGAACGAGGAGGTTTCGTTACCAAGGCTGAGATTTATTCGGCGGTAGGACTGGAAGCTTATTGTGCAATGGATTACGAGCTGGATTTTTCCATCGTCTCATTTGAGGTTTCTGCCAATATTGATGGGAATATGGTATCCGCCCGAACGGACGGCGCTTTGTTTTCTCAAGCCCAGAAGGAAATAATCCGCAAACTTAACCCCGACGATAAAGTGTATATCGAAGAAATCAAATGCAAGGCTCCTGATGGTTCCATCAGAGATTTGGAATCTTTGGCTTTTAAGATTAAGGAACTTGACTAAAACAATAATATCATGAGAAAGACAATAATATTATCAATATTGGCATGGCTGATGTCTGTATACATGCCGCTCAGTGCCAAGGCTCAGGTGGATACCGTGACTCTCAACCAGCTTGACGGGTATCTCAGCAAGGCGTCCGGAAATGTAAAGATTTACCTGAAGGACTGGGTTGTATATTCCGTATGGACGGTTCATTTCGGAGATTCCTCTTTTGTGGCAAACGATTACACCAGTCCTGGATTCCCGCGCCAGTTTAGCGGATCGGATAGTACAGAAAGTATTTTCGACAAGTACCCTGACCTTAGGATAGATCTTGAGCTTGAGGAGATTGTGGCAGAGCAAATCAATTGGGGAAGGATAGAGGGCAAGTCGTTGGCATCAATCAAGTTTCCCGACAATATGAAATATATTGGTGTTTATTATCGTAAAGACGATGTGGACCATGAGATGCCTCAGAAGCGAATTATGATATCTCATTGCCCAAATCTTAAAGAGATAATATTACCTAAAAAGTTGAAATTCTGGAGTGGCGTTTATGATTGTAAGTCGCTGGAGAATGTGGATGTGCCTGAGGGAACTGAGATGGTTAGTGGTTTTGGTGATTGCAATTCCCTGAAAACAGTTAATTTCCCAAAATCATTGAAATATAGTGTAGGGTTCAATAATTGTCCCTCATTGGTAAGTGTAACCCTTCCTGACAGTATAGCAGATAGCGATGGTTTAGATTATGTATGTTTCGCGAATTGCACTTCCTTGGAGTCGGTGACTTTGCCCAAGAATATTACAGGATTGGGATATTATACGTTCGACGAATTCTATGCCTCCGATTTAGAATTCAGCGACCTGCCATTCTCCAACTGCAAATCGCTGAAATCCATCGAGATACCTGAAGGCGTGGAGTATATTGGCGTGAATGCGTTTTGGGGCTGCTCGTCACTTACAAGTATCAAGTTGCCAAGCTCGTTGAAGAAGATAGCCAACCATGCTTTTGCCAACTGCACATCGCTGCAGGAGGTGATTTTGCCGGAGGGGCTCAAGGAGATTGGAGAGTTTGCATTCGAGGGATGCACGGATCTCAGGAAGATAACCATTCCTGCCGGTGTGGACACCATAGGCCGTGGCGCATTCTGGGCTTGCAAGGCTCTCAAAAATGGAGGCAATCCAAACAGAATCACAGTATCAGGCCGTGAAATGGAATATTGGGACGACGACATTGTTTGTGACAAGTTTGGCAACGAGATTCCTATTTCGAAATTCTTGTCGTTCTCATCTCTTAAATCCATTACAATTCCCGATAATGTGTATTATATCGACGCGGAGGCTTTTAATGGCTGTGCATCACTTTCCAAGGTTAAGATTCACGACGGAATCACTTTCAAATATAATGCAGATAAGGATTATGGACATGGCTCATCATTCGGCTATTGTATCAATCTTAAGACTGTGGATTTGGGCAAGAACATTCATAATATCAATGGATTTGGTGGATTCCTCTATGCAGAGACCATTGTGCTGCGTGATGAAGAGTTCCTGGATTTCGAGGCCTTGTGGGGCGAGGTGAAGGTTTATACTATAGTAGATCTTGATGGTGATGAGGTATCCAAGAGCGTGTTTTTGCCTGGCAGTGTCAATCCAAACTGCAAAATCTATGTAAAGAAGGATTTGGTTCAGAAATACAAGGACCGCATGGCTGAGGTAAACAAGAATTATGATCCGAAAGAGAAACTCAATTACAAGTTCCTGCCATTGGATGAATATAAGGAGTAGTTTTGTCAGGTAAAAACAATAAATAAACAAAAAGTCCCTGCAATGTGGAAGAGTCCATGTTGCGGGGATTTTTTGTTGTGTGCCTGAAAAAAATTAGTTTTTATGTTCCTCAATAATCCATTCGTTAATGGTTCTATTGGCTGACGACAGGTTTACTCCTACCTTGATAATCTGACGGCCGTCGCTTAGGTATTTGGAGGCGTAGTTCAGATTGTTTATCTGGTTGAGGGCCGTCTGAGCGCTCTCGTCTACCTTGAACTCTATTATGAAAATGTATTTATCGGAGAACAATACGCTGTCGATGCGCCCGGTGGCTGTATAGACCTCCACCTTGTTGTAGAATCCAAGCCAGGTGAAAAGCACGTAGATGATGGTCTGATAGTGCTTCTCCTCCTTGTTGTTGAGCATGTATGGTATCTGGTAGAAGAAATCCTTGAGTATTCCGAAGCCTTCGTCGATGTTGCCATCCTTGATGGCGAAGTAGAAATCTGCCATGTAATTTGTGGAATCCACAAAATCACAATCTACCCATGAGGCAATCAGTGATTCCATCATGGATACACGAACTTCTGTGTTGGGATAGCCTATCGTATAGCGGTTGTTGCCGCAGTTGAACTTCTTGATGGTGAGGTAGCCTGACTGGTAGAGCAATGAATAAATGCTTCGGGAATCCTCGGGAGCGGTGTAGAATCCACTTTCCATTATATCCTTGCTCTCAAAGTCGATGATGTTGGCTTTAAAAAGCTTTAGGTGCTCGATGATGAAAGTAGGAGTTCCGGTCTCGAACCAGTAATTCTTGATTTTCTTGAACTTGAACGCCGACAGCAGACTTATAGGATTGTATATGTCCTTGGAATCCTCGCTGAAATGGTAGCCGTCGTACATTCTCTTGAGTTTGGCAACCATGGTGTCGAAGTTGCAGTTGAACTTTTGGGCAAGCATCTGGATGTCATCGGCAAAATCAGTAAGCACCTCCTCCTTGCTGAATCCGCAGATGTCGCTGAATTCATCCAGCATTGATATATTCTCAAGGTTGTTTAATGTTGAGAATATCGAAACCTGCGAGAATCGGGTGATGCCGGTGATGAACACGAACTGCTCGATGTTCTCGTTTACCTTCAGCTGAATGTAAATATCCGACAATATGCGCTTGTATTCCTCCAGACAGCCGTCGTGTAGGTGGTTCAGCAGAAGAGAGTCGTACTCATCCACAAGGATTACAACTTTCCTGCCGGTTTTCTGATATGCGGTCTTGATGAGGTTTCCGAAACGGTCGCCGCAGTTCTCGCCCTTCATTCCCTCTATGCCGTATGTTTTCTCGTAGCCGGAAAGCATCAGGGCAATGGAGCCTGACAGCTCCTCCAGTGTTTTTTCCTTGAAGGCGTGCATGTCGAGCCTGATGACGGGATATTTTATCCAGTTTTTCTCAAGTTTCTCCATGGCGAGACCCTTGAACAGGTTTTTCTTGCCCTCAAAATAGCAATGCAGTGTATCCAGAAGGAAGGTCTTGCCAAAACGGCGCGGTCTGGATAGGAACACCATGGTACGGCCCTGTATCATCTCGTAGATACGGGCTGTCTTGTCGATGTACTTGTAGTCTCCAAGGATAGTGTCCTCAAAACTCTGTTTTCCTACTGGATAGAACTTTGCCATAGTGTCTGGGGTTGTTGTTTTATACGTCGGCAAAGATAACAAAAAATAAAAAAACTTAACCACACCTTAATATTAATTTTCGTAAAAGTGCTTAAATTGCAATCCCGAAATTATTCGACATGGATAAGAAGACAAAACGTAAATATAAACTGGCAAGGGCCTTTGCAAGGTTCAACGAATGGCGGATGAGGCATATCAGTACCACACAGTACATGATAATGCTGAGTATGCTTGCAGGTATCATAGCGGCGCTGGTGGCCTGGGTGCTCAAGACCCTGACCCACAGCATAAGCCATGTGCTCACCAAGGAGCTGGCAGAGGACTATTCGAATATTTTCTATTTTATATGCCCGATAGTGGGCATCTGCATCACACTCGTATTCGTAAACTACATACTCCGCCACAATGTGAGCGGAGGCATACCACGTGTGCTGTATTCCATAAGCAAGGAGGGCGCCGTAATCAAGAGCCACAATATGTTCTCGAGCGTGATATCGAGCGCGTTTACGGTGGGATTTGGCGGAAGCGCGGGACTCGAGGGCCCCACAGTGGTGACAGGCGCGGCCATAGGATCCAACATAGGCCGTCTGCTGCACCTCAACTACAAGCAGAAGCTCCTGATCCTGGGATGCGCCACGGCGGCGGCGCTCTCGGCCATGTTCAAGGCGCCCATCACCGGAACTATATTCGTGCTCGAGGTCTTCATGCTGGACCTTACGATGGCCAGCCTGGCCCCGCTGCTGATATCGTCGGTTACGGGAGTGCTGGTAAGCTATCTGCTCATGGGCACCAGTCCGCTGTATTTCTTCCATGCCAGCAACTGGTTTGAGGCGGGCGATATTCCTGTGTATCTGCTGCTTGGAGTAGTGAGCGCGGTATCGTCGGTGTATTTTACCAAGAGCTACATCTGGGTATCCAATCTGTTTAAGAAATTCAAGAATCTCTGGATAAAGTTTGCGATAGGCTGCGTATGCCTGGCCGCCCTCATCTACCTCTTCCCGGCGCTCTACGGCGAGGGCGTTGATACCATAAACTCGTGCATAAACGGCGAGGTGAATTTTGTGTTTGGCGGCAATATGTTCTCGCCATCGCTCCGCAGCAATCTCTGGATGGTGGCCCTGCTGCTGTGGGTGGTGCTGATGCTGAAACCCATAGCCACATCGCTCACATTCGCGGCCGGCGGCGTGGGAGGTATCTTTATGCCGTCGCTCTTTACGGGAGCCAGCACGGGATTGCTCACTGCCATAGTCCTGGTACAGTTCGGTTTCGATGTTCAGCCAGCTAATATGGCACTTGTGGGCATGGCCGGCACCATCGGAGGCGTGCTTCATGCGCCACTCACCGCGGTGTTCCTGATAGCGGAGCTTACGGGCGGATACAAGCTCTTTGTGCCTCTGCTTATGGTTTCGGTGCTCAGCTACGTGATTACACGCCGTTTCATGCACAACAGCATCTACACATTCCAGCTGGCACAGCGCAACGAGCTGATGACCCACCACGCCGACAAGAAGGTGCTCAACCTCATGAAGCTCGACCGCCTGATAGAGAAGAATTTCGCCGTGGTGTTCCCCGAGGATTCGCTCCGTGAGCTCGTGAGGGCCGTGGAGGAGACTTCACGAAACATATTTGCCGTGGCCGACCGCGACGACAATACTTTCTACGGCATCATCAAGCTCGACAACATCAGAAACATCATGTTCAAGCCAGAGCTTTACGACAAGGTTTTTGTGAAGGACCTGATGTTCCGCCCCGACTACACTGTCCGCATCGACGAGAGCATGGACTCGGTGGCCACCAAGTTCAGCAACAGCGACAAGTTCAACATCGCCGTGCTCGACGAGAACAACAAATATCTCGGCTTTGTATCCAGGGCCAAGGTGTTCTCGCAGTACAGAATCATGAGCAAGCAGCTAAGTGAGGAGTAAGATTTTGTATCAGCTGATATAATCCATCCTGAATAAATCCGCCAAGGCTGGACTGACCCAGCTCCTGAATGGCCCGGAAAGTCCATACAAAACCGTATGCAAATACAAACAGCCATGTAAGCATTCCCTCGATGTTGGTGAGCAGTGTGTGCTGTTTCAGCTGAAGGTGGTCCCATTCGTATGAGTACGGCATGGCCGAGAGTTTCTTCTCCATAATATTGATGAATGTAAACTTGGAACCGTTGAGACGCTTGTAGCTGTTGATCTTGGCCCGCCATACAAATGTGAGCACTATGCACAGGAAGCAGGCAAACGACAATACCGCAAAATTCTCCTTCGGCAGCAGGAAACACGCCGCCACGAGGGCCGCATTCACTGTCAGGAAAAACGAATTGGACGACGCCCTCTGCTTGCTGATTTCCTCAGCCGACGATATGCACTGCTTGTATTGGTCGAAGAGTTTGGCAGAATCCTTAGAGTTCATGTCTTCCTCGAACTTTTTCTCTACCAGCCCGGCCGACTTTGACATGAAACCGCCTATTGTTGCCAATGACAACCATTTGCTCAGCTGATTTTCCGACTTTATGACCGAACCCCTAACGGTAAGAATCTTCAGCCAGCTAATAAGACGCACAATTGCATTGGGAATAAGTTTCAAGAATATTCCAAACTTATTCAACCTCACATTGTCGGTTTTCCATGTCTCAAGAAAATCTACAAATTTCTTTACGAGCTCTTTGTCCTCTTGCAAATTGGAAAGCAAAGATTTCTTCGCCTTCTCATCGCATTGTATTTTATTCTCGTCTAAGTATTTATCGAATATTTTTAAAGATTCTTCCATAGCAATTCATTATTGATTATTCAACACAATCTTGAAAAAATCCTCCTCTCCCCTACTCCACAAACTCAAAATTCTCCTTTCCGGCGGCGAGCTCGAAATGGAGTTTGGCTATTCCGAGGTCGGTTTCGGTGTAGCTGTGGTCAAGGAGGGAGAATTTCTTGGTGGTTCTCACTTTGTTGGGCGATATGTATTCGAAATGGAATTTCTGCTGATTGAGGGCTGTGGGGGCTTTCAGGGCTGATTCTACGCCTCTTATGAACCACTGGGGCGTATCGGCGGCGGCATTAGATACTTGCCCGATGGTCTTTGCCTTGTGGCTGCGGCCGGGCTGGTCGCCGTAGCCGAGGGCTATCATGCAGACTAGTTTCTCGTTGTCGGATTTCTGGTAGGCGTCCTTTATGTTGTTGTATGTGAGGCCCACCCAGCAGGTATTGAGCCCGAGCTGCTGGGCCTGCAGCACCAACTGCTCGCCGTAATAGCCCGCGCGCTCCTTCAGGCCATCTGCATCAGGGCCTACAACTGCGAAATAATTGCTCACGCCCTTGAAGACTCCGTAGGCGAATTTGCCCTTGAAGGCTTTGGGCTCGTTGGTTATCAGCTGGATATGAAGGTTTCCTTCCTTGTTTACCGCGTCCACCCTGGTCTGGAGGCTGTCAGCTAATTCCTTGGGAATCGGCTTGTCGATGTACTTGCGCACCGAGTGGCGGTTTTCTATTGCTTCTAATAATGTCATTTTTCTTTGATGTTTAGTTTTCCAAATTTATGTATAATTTTTAGAAACAGACAAATCTTTTTCCTTAAAAAAACTTTTTTCGAAAAAATTTCATTTTTCTTTTTTACCTTGTGCGGTCTTTGTCGTATAATGGGCAAAGAAACAACAAAAAGATGACACAGATTGATTCTCAGATATTAAATCAATGTATCAGCGGCGACCGCAACGCGTTCAGGGTGGTGGTGAAAACTTACCAGCGGATGGTTTTCTCGCTTGCGCTCAAGATGCTCTGCAACGAGGACGAGGCCAAGGACATGGTGCAGGAGACTTTCATAAAGGTGTGGCAGAATCTTCAAAAGTTCGACCCTAAGAAAACGCTCTCCACATGGATCTACACCATCGCCACAAGGCTCTGCCTCGACAGGATTAAGCGGCAGAAAAACACGTATCAGCTGCCCGACGACGATACGGCGCTCCGCAACTACGCCACGCATCAGGACGGACAAACCGAGCTGGAGAACAGCGAATGGGTGCAGCTGGTGACAACGATAACCAACGGCCTGAGCCCGAAACAGAAACTGGTTTTCACGCTGATACAGCTGGAGGGACTGGAATCCAGCGAGGTGGAGGAGATTACCGGCATGGACTCCACTCAGGTAAAGAGCAATCTCTACCAGGCCAGGAAAAACATTAAGGAACGATTAACAAAACTTGGATATGAATAAGATAGACAACATACTGGACAGCCTGAAGGGCAGGCAGCCGGTGATTGCGGACGAGGACGATTTCGCCGACTTCGTAATGGAAGGCATATCAGCTGATACGCCATCAGCTGCAAAAAACAATCCCATAGTGATAGCCATGAGGGCGATAACATCGATAGCGGCGGCGCTGATAATAGGTCTGTTTATCTACCAAAGCGCGGAAGAGCCTGATGTAATGACGCCTTCAGCTGATATATACAAAAACACAAAATCCAGCGGCAGCACAATCCGGAATGTGCACAGCCACTGTATAAATCATAGCAATACTCTTAGTATCAACCAATTAAAAGCGAAGTACCATGAAAAATTTTAATATTGTATTAGCTGGCCTGATAGCTGTAATGGCTGTGGCCTGCAAGAACCCAAGAAACATAAACATGACCACCACAGTAAATGCCGACGGATCGTGCGTACGCGAGGTGGCAGAGCTGGTGCCAAATCCAATGGACGGCACGACCAGGGACTCGGTGATGAGAACCTCCACCCAGACATACAGCAACATAAGCGAGATGGGGCCTCATACCGGAACGATGCTCAACAACGAGCATATTTTCGCCGAGACCAAGATGGAGAAGTCTTTCAAGTGGTTCTACACCGAATACACCTACACCGAGACCATAAGCACCCACGACAGCCTGATGTGCAAAGGTCTGGACGCCTATCTGACCGCCGATGAGATAAGCTATCTGGCCAGCGGATGTCCCAACATTATGGAAGGGCTCAGCGGAATGGAGGTTCTGGAGGCAAGCCAGAAGCTTCAGGACAAGCTGGAGAATTATTACAACAACAAATTCCTGGATATCTATCTGGGCACCATCGCCAAGTATTACAACAGGATAGAGAATGCCCCGGTGAGCAGGGAGCAGTTTCTGGCCAACCGCGACACGATCCTGAAATACTGCAAAAACAATGTAATAGAGGCGTCTATCATCAACGACGAACCCGAAGGCAAACTCCTTGACGAAATCTACAAGTGCGATGTCTTCCAGAATTTCTTCAAGGAGAATCCTGAGGCCGGGGCCGAGATTGGCGACAAGATTTTCTCCAATATCGGCGTTTTGAGCGATGTATTCATCGACTATACCCTCGCAATGCCCGGCAGGATACGCAAGGCCAATATAGGCGGCATCAGCGAGACGGGCACTCTAAACTACCACCTGGCCGCCGAGAATCTCTTTATTCATCCTGTAACCATACAGGCCTCATCGCGCAAGGCTAATGTATGGGCCTACGTGGCAAGCGTGCTGATTCTGGCGGCCGCGGCTGGCAGTTTTATGAGGAAGAGAAGGGCTTAGAAATCTAAGTCGAAATCTAAATCGTCGTCATCCAGATCGTCGGAGTCTACCCACTGACGGCTGTCCTCATCGTAGATATATAGGGTTTCGGTCCTTACATCGTAATAGAGGGATAGCGACGATTCCTTGTCCCAGAAGTAAATGATGTTTCCCTCGTCCTTGCGCCAGAGCTCCAGCTCCTCGTCGAATTTCCATTGCCTTGCGTCCTGCTGTGTAGGACGCTTTGGCTTGATGTTTCGTGACGGCGAACCGTCATTGCCTCCGTTGCCTCCTCTGCCGCCATTGCCGCCGCCGGACACACTGCCACCGTCATTGTCCCTTAGGCGCTTGCCGTGCGACGATCCGCCGCCGTTGCCGTTGTTGCCGTTGTTTCTGTTGTTGTTGGGAGGATTGACCTGTCCGCCGTTGTTGGATGGAGGCTCGTTTCCGCCCGAAACCTTGTTGAGCACGCGGTCGCCGAAATCCTGCACGCAGCAGTGGCTGTAGGTCTTGTGGGTTCCGAAAGCCACGCCT
>JAZQPB010000144.1:0-23752 GCA_045628165.1 Bacteroidales bacterium
GTTTTAAGTAGTTAGTAGTTAGTAGATAGTAGATAGTAGATAGTAGTTAGTTGCACCCTAAAACAATTGGCTGCTTCATTAGCAGTACTATCTACTAACTACTATCTACTAACTACTATAATTTATAAATTTGGGTTGCCGGTTTCCTTGAGCTCGTCGATTACTTTGAGGAGGTACTGGCCGTACTGGTTTTTGAGCATCGGCTTGGCAAGCTCGCGCATTTTGGCCTCGTCGATCCAGCCTTTGCGGTAGGCGATGCCCTCGAGGCAGGCTATCTTGAGGCCCTGGCGTTTTTCGAGGACTTCGATGTATGTGGATGCCTCGCTGAGGGAATCGTGGGTGCCGGTATCGAGCCATGCGAAGCCTCGCTGAAGTGTCTGCACTTTCAGCTGGCCATCGCTGAGAAACTGCTGATTTACAGTGGTGATCTCGTATTCGCCGCGCGCTGATGGTTTGATATCAGCTGCCACATCCACTACCTTGTTGGGATAGAAGTAGAGACCGACAACGGCGTAGTTGGATTTGGGCTTGGCGGGTTTTTCCTCGATGGAGAGGCAGTTGCCCTGCTTATCGAACTCGGCCACGCCGTAGCGCTCGGGGTCGGACACCCAATAGCCGAATACGGTGGCCTTGTTTTCCTGGTCGGCGGTGCGGACGGCCTCCTGAAGCATGGCCGAGAAGCCGGCGCCGTGGAAGATGTTGTCGCCGAGTACGAGGCAGGCGGAATCACTGCCGATGAAATCCCTGCCGATGGAGAATGCCTGCGCAAGGCCGTCGGGAGATGGCTGCTCGGCGTATTCGAAGTGGACTCCGTAATCGCTGCCATCGCCAAGGAGACGCTTGAAGCCCGGCAGATCGAATGGTGTGGAGATGATGAGGATCTCTCGGATGCCAGCCAGCATTAGCACACTGATTGGGTAATAGATCATTGGCTTGTCGTAGATGGGCATCAGCTGCTTGGAGATGCCTTTGGTGATCGGGTAAAGCCTTGTGCCCGAGCCACCTGCGAGTACGATTCCTTTCATAATTAAGTGATTGAAGGGGTGAAATGTTGAAGTGATTGAAGGGCTGAAGCGATTGAAGTAATTGAAGTGGTGAAATGTTGAAGTGTTGAGCGCATCAATCACTTCAACATTTCCTTCATTTCAACACTTCTCTAACTTCAACACTTCAATCACTTAAAACTCAAAAGGGCTGTCGAAGTCCTTGAGCAATGGGTGCTTGGTGTCCTTGTCGCTGAGGATGGCCTTGTCGGTCGGGATTTTCCAATCGATGCCGAGGCTGGAATCGAGGATTGAGATTCCGCCGTCGGCCTGAGGTGCGTAGAAGTTGTCGCACTTGTACTGGAAGATGGCGGTTTCGCTCAAGACCGCGAATCCGTGGGCAAAGCCTCTTGGAATGAAGAACTGACGGTGGTTTTCCTCGGTGAGCTCCACGGCCACGTGCTGTCCGTAGGTGGGTGAGCCTTTCCTGATATCGACTGCCACGTCGAGCACGGCTCCGCGCACGCAACGTACGAGTTTACTCTGTGTGAATGGCGGCTTCTGGAAATGGAGTCCGCGCATTACGCCGTATGAGGACATCGACTCGTTGTCCTGCACGAAGTTGATTTTCTGCACTTTCTCGTCGAATTCTCTTTGCGAGAAGCTCTCGAAGAAGTATCCGCGGGCATCAGAGAAGACACGAGGCTCTATGATTACAACGCCGGGAATTGAGGTAGGGAGAATGTTCATGGTATTTTGTGTTTTCGGATTCTGGTGATGATGCCGTAGGATGCACTCAGCTACGCTGGCTTATCCCACGGTTATAGATACTTTGTCCCCGTTGGGGACCATTTTATGTTGTGAGGTTATGATATTCGCACACGATGGCAGAGCCAACCATTCCGCAATGGCCGGCTATATAGATTTTGGATTATTATATTCTTTATATGAGTGATATTCTCGCGGAAAATACTATATAAATATCATATTCTCAGAAAGTAAAAAAGATATCTGATCCAGATAATCCTGAACATCGGCGCTCATAGTGTTCTCACCAGCCACAAATAAAACTATATCCTGTGTATCAGCTGCCATTATGAATTAATATGAGAGATTAACTCAGCAATGGACTGCTGATTATATTCAACAAAAGATTTGGATATTATACGAACGCCATCCTTGCGCTGATACCATGAAAAACTATTGTCTCCAAAATTGCAACCAACAACATTATATCTGTCGTCTCCTACAACAATAGAGACTCCTCCCACCTGTGACGGAGAGAGATTTGCATTCAGGATGGACGCAATAGAAAACGATTTCAAGATAGAACGTGTATTTTCTATAGATTTTGCAGATGGAGCGGCAGATCCAAACAAATCCCAATCAGAAGGCACCAAGTAAAAAGAGACAATTTTTGAAGTCGTTCGAGATAATCAATAAAGAATTTACCATCTCGCTCCGCCTCTACAAAACTTATATATTTCAATTCTGAAAATCCAAATACAACCTTTGGATTAGCCTCGACCAATAATGGACCAGCCACAGGCTTTCGGGACGATATCTTTACCATCCCTAATACAATTGAGTCTTGAAAAATTCCTTCATAGATTGCTGGGAAATAACAGTTCCCCTGTTGTGAGGAACGGCTTCTATCCAAGGTTTTTCTGTATGGGTTCTGTTCATCAACCCAATGGCTGAAAAATCTCTATATGCTTCAAATACCTGATTGAAAAGTACTTCGTCATCATAACTCATCTCAGAATCCACAACCTCAACTGGCAACGAAGCAGAGCCATATCTAGAATAATGGTCGTAAACCTCAGGAACTACTGGTCCATACATCCACGACTCCACATCCTCTTCAAAAAGAGGGGCATCGGTAACCGCCAAATGAAAGCCCTGCTGATAATAAAGAAGCTTCTGAAGTTTCAGATTAGACATCAACTCTCCACCGTTGGGTTCATCCAACTCCGCCCTCTTTATGAGTTTCTTTGCTATATCAAGTGCCTTATATGCCATAATAATACAAATTTGATTATATGTATCTGACGGCAAAGGTAAGAAGAATTATTGGGATTGCAAATTTTATTTCAACCACATCCTCTTATTATCCTCAAACCAATCCTGAACGGCCTCCTCGAAAGTCCATTTGAATTTGTAACCGGACTCTGCGAGTTTCTTGCCAGAGATATTTGTGGAGATCTGAAGCTTCTTTACTCGGTCGGGGCAGATGCCCATTGGCGAGCCTACCATCTTTGCGCAGAATGCGGCAGGCATAATAACAAAGTTTGGAATATAGGGAACTCCCTGTGTGAGACCTGTTACTTTCTTGATGGTGGCAACAATCTGCTCCGTTGTATATGCAGGCTCAAATGTGCAGTTGAAAATGTCAAAAGAGGTTTTACGCTCCTCTACATTCCACATTATGAATCTTACCAACTCCTTCACGTAAATGCAGGCCTTGATGGTATCCTTGCGGCCGGGATATGCGAACATGTGTTTTTTGATACTCCAATAAAGGCGTGTAAAGTTTCCGTTCTCGCCTTTTCCGAAAACCACACCAGGGCGGACGATTGTCAGTTTCTTATCAGCTGATGAGTTCTGCCATCCAATATGGATTTTCTCGGCAACGAGTTTTGATATTCCGTATGGAGTATTTGGTGTTGGAAGTGTCTCCTCTGTCTTCAATTCCTCGGCGGCGCCGTATGGTGCTATCGACGAAGTAAAAACCATATTCTTGATGCCGTACTTATCGGCGAATGCGCAAACATTCTCAGCACCTCGGATATTGGCCTCAAAATATGCGTAATCAGGATGGCCCGGCGTACGGTGAACGGCGGCAAAATTGAAAATAACGTCTTCTGAGGTTGGCTCAAACGGCAGATTCTCAATCGGCTTTCTTACATCACATTCCACAAAGTTGGACTTTCTTGTCTCCCCATCCACTACAGGACTTTTCCACTGCTTGATAGTTGTGTATTCCTGAATCTCCTTCTCATCCGTCATCTTGTCCAACTTGTTTGGATCCACGATATCAAGATTCCAGACTTTGTCGTTGGGATGGGTGGCGTGAAGCAAGTTCGCCAAGTGTGTACCGATAAAGCCAGTACCGCCAAAGATTATGTAGTTCATATATCAATTATTTACCGTTATAACCAAGTTCTTTAAGAATCTCCTCGTTCACTTTTTTACGCTCAGAGTCAAAAATCCATCCCCATTTATTGAAATATTTAATCATATTGGTAATATGGATTTTGAGCATTTTCTTGCTCTTATAGGATGCTGCACGATGCGCATGAACAATTGAAACCTCAGGCCAATACAGGGTCTTGAAATGTTGATGCATTCTGCGTGTGATATCAATATCTTCCGGATACATAAAGAATCGCTCATCGAACAAACCAACTTTCTCAAAGGCAGAAAGTCTGAAAAACATAAAACTCCCCTGATGGTAAGCAATATTGAGAGTTGTCTTATGAGCCCAAAATTCCAAAGTATATCTTTTATCCATTTTCTCAGACAGACTCTTGGGCATAAACCTTCTGAAAATCAGATTGGAAGGTGTAGGCAACAAACGAACAGTATATTGCAAATCACCGTTAGGGAATGTTACATAAGGCTGAACCTGAGCTATCTGTTCATCTGAATCCATAAAGGAAGCAATTTTGTCCAATACAGATGGTTCAAAATAGACGTCTGAATTCAATACCAAATGATATTTAATATCATTATCCTCAATAGCAAGACGCAGAGCCTTATTATGTCCAGCTCCATAACCTACATTATCGCTTCCAATATAAACTACATTGCTATAAGACTTGCAAAAGTCAGCAATATAAGATTCATTGGAATTATCAACAATGTAAATAGTCTTTACTAATGAAGAGGTTAAGGATTCAAAACATTTCTTGAGTTCTTCAAAATCTGTTTTGAAAGTTACGATAGAAATGGAAATCATGAATTATCTAAATAAGGAATTGAAAAACATAGTGAAGCGATAAGATAGTTTCTTAAAAAGAGAAAAGTTTGATTTTGATGCAGTTTGCGAAGTATTATTTCCATGACGACGGAAATAAATGAGAGATTTATCTGAAAACAAAACCTTCCCGCGCTTTTCTGCGATAATGCCAATCCACATGTCATGCCATAATATAGATTTCGGAAAAGGCAAGGCATATTTCAACAATTCTCTCTTAAAACACATACAACAACCTACAAAACAATTGCGATACAAATTCCTCCAATAACCACCTCTGGAATTTCTTAGCGAAAAGAAATCTTGACCAATGGGATTTAAATCCCCATCAACCAAAATAGCATTATGGACAATCAAATCGTTATTGGACAACAGTTCGAGACAACAAGAAACTTTATCGTCTAGCCAAACATCATCTTGATCTGCACAGAAAATAATATCTCCTTTTGAGTTTATGATAGCATTTTCAAAATTACCAACGACTCCATGATTGTTCAGATTTTTTAAAATCTTAATTCTATAATCATGATAACTTTCCAAAATTGAAACAGTATCATCCTTACTTCCATCATCAGAAACTACCAATTCATCATTTTCTGACAATTGGTTAAGGATACTATCAACCTGTTCTTTTAGATATTTTGCTCCATTATAGGTAGCAAGACAAACAGATATCATATTATACAAATAAATAATTCGAAAAATATGATTTCAAAAATATAAAAGAACGTGTAGCAAAAGTCAACTTCAAACATCTTTTGAAAGTACAAACAAAATATTGAAAACCATCAAAAAAATGCTCACGTTTACAAGCTTTTGCACACTTCAAGAATATATTGAATCGAGTAATTAATTTACGAGGATCAGTTTCGTCAACTGAAAAATTCTGAACACAAACTACATTAGGTAAAACATAATAATGATTATAGACTTTTTTGAATTTTTCAACAAAACGTATATCAGAAAAATCCAAAACTACTTCATCGTCATAACCACCAACTTTATAGAAAGCATCCAAATTAATTAACAAACCACTATTTATAGGACAAGCTTCATTAAAAGAAACAATTCCTGTTTTTACATTTTTCTGATTATGACCAGACTTAAAATGAAATTTGACAGGAGAAATATAAGTGCCCCCAGAAATTTGATGAACAGGAGCTATCATCTTAATATCAGGATTATCTTCTACCGCCTTGATATAACTTGATAATGCATCAAGAGGAAATGTTGTATCCTGATCTAAAACCATCATCCATTCAAATCCATTATCTTTGGCATATTTTGCTGCTTTGTTATAAGCAACACTCAAACCTGAATTATTTGAATCATGAATGTAGATAACATTTTCATCAGATACAACCTGAGCTTCAGGTGAATTGTCATAGACGAAAATCCAGGCCCCAACAAGGTTATTTAGCAACGAAATATAAGATAGGGTCCTATCGTAATATTGTTTATAAATAACAATGACAAATAATATTTTATTATACATTTATTTTAAAATTACGAAGAAAATAAATGATTAATAACTGAGGGAACAATCCCATATAAATAAGCATATTATCAAATATACTAAAAAATAACAAGTTTGTCAATACAATATATAAAGGAACTCTGACTATACTACCTTTGGGTATATGCTTTAACATCCATAACGGTACAGAAAATAAAACTAAAAATACAACAAAAACCCCTTTCCATCCCCAAATAAGATATGGTTCAAAATATGTAGTTCCAACTACCATAGTAGGATCAACAAAATATTTAGCTTTATCATTCGGAGCAGGAACCTCCAATCTCTTACCTACAAATTTTGGTAAAATCTGATTAGCAAACAAACTAGTTGGTCCACAATAGTTATTATTAAAAGTAGTTTTATATTTAACAGCATTTTGTAAATCGCCTAAAGGTGAAGAAATATACAAATACCCCCACAAAAACTCAGAGGGAATATTACATTCTTCGAAAGTCTTTGAAGCACCTCCCCAATGCTTTATCCAAAATCCTTCTGGATCATTTGTTCTAAAATTACCAAATAAACCAAAAAAATATAAAATTATAATAGAACAAGGAGCCAAAAAAACTAAAGTTTTAATTGCATTCAAACTAGTCATAAGAAAGAGATAAAACAATGCAAAAATCATATACAACAAAGACCCTCTACTCATAAAAAGTAATGGTCCCAAAAAGATTATAATCAAAGGTTTAAGAAAAGCTCTATCAAAGTTTGATGAAAAATGACAATATAAAGTAAAATAAAAAAGAAAAAACAATCCATTTAAAACCAATACATGAACAACGGGCATACCAAAATCCAAATATTGACCAGAATTAGATATTCTTCCTAACAAGTAATCAACTATAGGTATTGATCCACAATATATAAAATCAATAGCCATTAAAGAATACACTAATTTAATCATTTTATAAATCCATTTCAGATAAGAAAGAGGATTTGATAATTTTACAAAAACTACAGATTTTGATTTATGTAAATGCGTAGCAATCAGTAAAGCCATCAAACAAGTAAACAATAAAAAAAACACTAAATCTACAGAAAGTTTCGGATATTTATCAGACCAACCCAATAAATATGTTCCAAACACTACTATCCAAGAAAAAGCATAAAATACATACGGATTACAAAAGAACCTATTCATAATTACAATAAAGAATATTATTAATGTTTAAAAATATAATTAAAAGCAGCCCTAAATAAATAATAAAAAACAACAACACCCTTTCTTTTTAAAACTTCATTAAAATACTTAGTTTTATTTCCCTTGGATAAATCTCTTAGAACTAAATTCCAAAATGAATCGCAACACTGCTTATCTTCAATTTTATTCAACTTTCTAAGTTCACCAAATAAATATAATTTCAAAAAATAAAAACGAACTAAGAAAGCCATATTGTTTACTTGTTCATTATTGTTATTAGTCAAACTAGTAGAAACTTGACGATAACACGCAGTACAATCTTGGAGATAAACAATATTACCATTATTGGCGGCTGTTAGAAATAATGCATAATCAAATAAATATGGGGCTTGATTATAAATCGCATCTTCAAATAATTGACTTCTAACCATACAGGTACACGTCAAAATAAAATTATGATCCATTAAACGACATAATTGGTCTCCTGAATGAGATTCTCCGATAAAAGAATCGTATATAGGTCTTTTAATATAATTATTAGACTCATCAACAGTTCTAAAAGCAGTATAAACCATTGACACATCAAATCTATTTTCTAATACTGTAACTTGTTTTTGCAATTTCCTAGCATCTATCCAATAATCATCACCCTCACACAATGCTTCATATTTACAACCTTCTCTCCATGGTTCATATAATGCTCTCTTTTTATCCTTTTGCTTATATAAATTCTGTTTTAAGAAATAGACAGCAAAATAACAATTAACATTTTTCTTATGACGAACAATAATAATATTTGCTTCATCTATTTCTTTAAATACTGCTGTTTCCATATTGAAATTATCATCCAAATATTTTTTGATAACTTCTTGCTCCCCATCAGTACTAGCATCATCCATAATCAGACAAACATATGGAAAATCAGTTTCCTGAATCACAAAACCTTTCAAAGTATCATTAATATATTTTGAATGATTATAAGTAATACAACGAACCAAAACAAGAAATTTAGGTAACAATTTTATATAATTATGAAGCATACTTAACAATGATTATCTAGAAATCACAATTAATACATTTGTATTAAAGTTATAAATTATTTTTCCATTCATTAATAACTGCTTTTCTTTTTCCTGAAGGTAGTAATGGTATTTCATCAACAACCTCTACCTTCAACACAGCATCATTACCAAGAGCTTCATGCAATTCATTTATACCATCCTTTAAATACAATTCCACATTTTCAACATCCTTAACCTTTACTAACAAAGAATAAAGGCGAGCTTCTCTTTGTATAAATTGCCACTGAAGAAGATTGTCATAATGTTTAAATGTCCTACTAAGAAGCATAGAAGATATAGGTTGCCCAGTAGTAGAATAACAAATATCGACAGTCCTTCCATACAATTTACCCAACACAGGATACCCATGACTAATGTCATTAGGAGGTAACAGAATCCCGGCGTCACCATTATCATATCTTATAATAGGGAATGCGTAATTATGTAGATCTGTCATAACAATACGACCTAATTCTCCAAATTCGGCTGGCTCATCAGAATCCATCTTCAAAACTTCAAAATAATAATCTGCATTATTAAAATACATAATATTATTACTTTCCAAAGAAGGAGGAAGCTCTTGTGCTATGATACCACATTCCTCATTTGCATATTGAGAAATAATTTCACATTTGGCATATCGCTTAATTTTTTCGCGAGTTTCATCAGTAAGGGTTTCGCTTACAGATATAATAATTTTAAGACTTGGCAAACATTGGGGATTTTTTTGAAGATAATTCCCGAAAGCATCAATAATTGACGCATATCCTCTTAAAGCATAAACACATTCTGATTTAATAATTGTACATAATTCAGCAATACGAGCTTCGCTCATATCAGTAATGTCAAAAGGAATGATATTTTCACGCCTAATCTGCTTAAGAGACTTAGATTGCCATTTATTCCATATACGAAGATGCAAAAGCAATTCATGTGTCTTGAAACCGACTTGACTACCATAGTATTTCAATTCAGCAATTCTCCTTCTACGTTTTAATGTATCCTGAGGAATAGCCAAAGGTGTTCCTGTAGAACCTGAAGTACGCTGAATATACAAATCTCCGACTTGACCTGGAATTTTTTCAATTGGAACAGCTATTTCCGATTTATGAATTATTAAATCTTTTTTCTTCAATACTGGATAATCAGATAAATTTAACGAAGAATAAGAACTATAAAACGAAGAGTTGCATTGAGCAAACTTCAATAAATTCTGAAGCTTCTTTTCCCTCAAAGACCTACCCTCTTCAAAAGAATGTTCAGACAGCCATTTAATTTCTTTATATGGACCACCAATAGGCGATCCATGGAAAAAGTCTTTAATCCAAAAACTTAATCTTTTATAGAAAGCAACAAAATCCATGTTTTAATAAATATTAGAATATTATTTGTTATTAAAATTTTACTATTAAAGATTGTTCGTTCTTGCATAAACATTTTTTTTATTGTCACTAAGCTCGAAAAATAATACGACATTCAGCTTAAGCTTAATTGAGTCAAATTCCATACTTATCATTAAAAATAAAATAAAAAAGCACTATAAAACCGTATCATTCAACAATCGTAAATTTTTCATCAGTAATTATATTCAAAATCCTCTCCTTAGCTACTATTTCAGAATTTTAAATACATATTACCTATATAACAATCTCCCTCACCCTCTCATCATCAACACAAAACCTTGCCTCACACAAATATTGAATAACACCACGCAATTTGGTCAAATTATCAGATTCTCTCAAGCATTTGTACAAATTACGCAACTCAATACTGTCATTGGCAGTATCTTTTTTGGTTAACTCCTTAAGACCTTCGAGAGTATCAGGGAAACCGAAATCTGACATCTTGCATCCAATCTGATTAGCAGAGTCCATCAGGAAAACCTCAATGGCTGGTTTTATGTATATGATAAAATGAGCACGTGATCTATGACGCAGCACAGAGAGATTGTCATTCTCGGCAACTACGTTAAACTCATCCACGTATGGAACTTTTTTCTTATCAAAATCGATGATGCCAAGAGCGAAACCTTCCTTGTATTTCTCCTGCATCTTCTTAGCCACATTCGAACAGCCTTTCTGATGGTTACAAACATTCTTTATCAAGTATTCCACCAAATTGGTATCGGCATAGCACTCAGGCATTATAGATAAATCAATCTTTCCCATTATCTGCTAAACAAATCAGTATTGAAAAACATATCAACTCCATTTTCATAAACCATATCGATCTCCTCGTCTGATAGGCGATGCACTACCGACTGATTATCCTTGTAATCCACCACATACAAGGCGACATCCTTGCTCCTATTCTCAAGGAATTCGTTAACCACGTATGGATTATGAGTCGTTATAAAATACTGATTGCTGTCAGCAGAGAACATCTCGTTTACAATCCTGATGATATATGGAGGATAAGTATGCGACTCAGGTTCCTCCAAAATCAATACAGAATTATTGTTGCTGCGGATGGCAGTCATATAATATATCAATCTCCTGAAAGAATCGGCCATTGCATTTATTGGCAAAATAAGCCTGCTGTCAGAAGATGAACTTGGGAATTCCTGAATTACTGAATATTCCTGTCGAACGGCATCAAATATGAGTTGCAGATTGTATTGATCCAACAACTTGTTGATATCATCTCTAAGTTTTATGTCGTTTTTTATTACCTGACTGAGATTCTCTCCTGTAAGAGGATGAAGGAACTTAAGATCACTCTGACCATTGAATCTCTGATCGTTAGGATAAAAATAACTCTTGAACAAAGGGTACTCTGATACCTTTTTCTTGTTCTTATGATTGATTATCTTGTAATCAGTTTGCGAATCACCTTCTTTTATTGCGACATCAATACTATCTGAAGCAGTGTAGCTGATATCAAGACCTAAACTGCCAGCCTTAACGGAAACAGGTTGAGACACATTGCCATTATGGAAAATTGAGGAAGAAACCTCCATCCTGAGCAACTTTGCCCAATTAACCTTTGTAGAAGCAAGATAAGGAATCCCAAAAAGCGACATCGCCTCCAGGATATTACTCTTGCCCACATTAGGACGCCCGACAAAAAGATTGAAACTCTTGCATCCCTCAATCCTTGCCGATTTTATTGACTTGAAATTATTTATATATATATTATCGATAATACAACTCATGATACTCAAAATTTGAATACCGCAAAGTTATAAAAGAAAATAGAAAAAAACAAAAAATGTATCAATGGAATCTGATAACTTTAGCTGGACTTCCCATAACAACAGCATTCTCTGGAACATCCTTTGTTAATAAAGATCTTGCTCCAACATAAGCATTATCACCAATATTTTTTACCTTGCTTGAGATACTTAATGCGCCTTGCCCAACAAAAACATTATTCCCCATCATAGTGTAAGCCCCAATTGTAGAGCCTCCAGCTATAAAACATCCTTTTCCTATATGAGTTGTATGAGAAATATTTACATGGGACAAAAGAACAGTGTTTGAATCAATAGACGAATCAGCTTGAACATAGGTGAATGGAGAAATGTAAACTCCAATGGAAGAGATTGAGGCAAAAGCAGAAATCACTGCAGAAGGATGAATCAGAGTAGGCACACACCCTCCTTTTGAAATAATAATAGAACACAATTCTGTTCTGATTTTGCTATCCCCCATTGTTAATAAAAAAGATTTACCTTCAAGAGAATTCGATTTAAACAAATCATCAAAAGATCCCAAAATTTGAAAACCATGGTCAACTTGTCCTGTTTTTTCATCATTATAGTGATATAATCCAGCAATAGAATAACCACAAGCAAGTGCCAAGTCTATAAATACTGGAGTATTATGCCCTACACCCAATGCGTAAATATTTTTATCCATAAAAACTACTTTAATATACAATCAATCGTCCTCTCCACATCCTCCTCGCTCAGCCCATGATGCATAGGCAGACAAATCACGGAATTAGCCATCTTATGAGCCTGTGGCAAATTCTCAGGCCTTGCACTCTCCAAACCACGGTATGTAGAGAACTCACTTATCAATGGATAGAAATATCTACGGCCGAGAACATTTGCCGATTTCATTTTTGCATAGAGTTCATCACGGGTCATTCCGTATTTCTCGGCATCAATGAAAATCGGGAAATATGAGTAATTATGCTTAACACCAGGCATATCATCAAAGAATGAAACGCCATCAACATTCCTCAAAGCATTGCGATACTTGATGGCTACCTGATGACGGGCCTCAATAGCTGAATCCACCTGTCGGAGATTCAAGATACCATACGCTGCACGCATTTCGTCAACTTTCGAATTGATGCCAGGACCTACAACAGTAACCTCATCTGCAAATCCAAAGTTTTTAAGGAAGTCAATACGTTTCTTTGTGGCTTCATCTTTTATTACCATGGCACCACCCTCGATAGTATTGTAAACCTTGGTGGCATGGAAACTCAAAGTACTCATATCACCGGCATTGAAAATGCTCTCGCCATTAACTTCAACTCCAAAAGCATGGGCTGCATCATAGATTACCTTCAATCCATAACGATCTGCAATCTCCTGAATACGTTTGGTATCGCAAGGCTTGCCGTAAACATGAACAGGCATTATGGCAGTAGTTTTAGGAGTTATGGCAGCCTCAATCTTATCAGGATCAATATTTCCTGTGGCAGGATCAATATCAACAAACACAGGCTTGCAACCATTCCACCATATTGAATGTGTTGTAGCGACAAAAGAATAAGGAGTTGTAATCACCTCACCTGTAATCCTAAGAGCCTGCAATGCCGTAAGCAGAGGCAATGTTCCGTTTGTAAAAAGAGAGATATATGGAACTTTCAGATACTCGGCAAGTTCCTTTTCCAACTGCTTATGAAAACTTCCGTTGTTTGTGATCCACTTGGAATCCCAGATTTGTTTCAGTAATTCATGAAACTCATCAAGATCTGGAAGCAACGGAGAAGTTACGGTTATGAGTTCGTTTGACATATATAATGAAGTTTATTTATTTCTTTTTTATTGGAATCATTGCCAGACATTCGTCAAATTCAGCCTTAGAAAAAAGACGTGACAATAAAACATAAACAGACACGCCAATCAAAATACCTACAATAAGCTGAATATAAATATTGGGGATAAACATATTGACAATCAGAATCAATCCCCACATTAACAAACAATTAAACAGAGTTGGCAACAAATCCTTCATTTGGACGAAGAAACCAACTCCAATAATTTTACCAGTATAAAATGTATTTATTGCAAGGCACAATAAACTTGTCAAGATACTTCCTGCCACCATCCAAACCAAACCATGAGGAATGGTAAAACACATTATAGCAATTCCAACTGCCTTTTTGATTATTTCCAATTTCAGAAACAAATCTGACCTTCCTTTTACCTGAAGCAGATTCAAATTGATTGCATGGATTGGATACCACATCATAGAGAAGCAAAGCAATTGCAAAAGCAAAATACATCCTTCCCATTTATCGGTGAGCAAAACCCTGATTAAAGGATCTGCAACTGCTGCAAGGCCAAGCATCAACGGAAAAATCACAAAAGCTGAAAGTTTCAAAAATTTTCTATAACTATTTTTCAATCTCTCATCATCATCTTGTATCTCGCTGAGAACAGGGAACGTAACCCTTTGCAATACACTTGTCAATGTGCTTGATGGTAATTGCGTAAATTGTTGTGCTCTAGTATAATTACCCAATTGAGCACTTGTAAAAAACTTACCTATTACAATTGGGAAAATATTATTGTAAGTAGTATCCAACAGTCCAGAAGCTAATAATTTTGAACCGTAACCCCATAGATATTTGAACGATTCCTTACTCCAACCTGTTTTGGGTCTCCAGTCTGACAACGCCCAAAGCAAGATTACTCTTACCAAAGCGGCTCCAACTTGCTGAAAAACCAAAGACCAAACACCCAATCCATAATAAGCCATTACTAAAGCACCAATTCCGCTAACAACGGCTCCAGCTAATGAAACCTTGGCCTGTGTCTTGAAATCGATTTTCTTTGTTAAAATAGCTTGTTGGACAGTACATAGTGGATTAAATAAAGTAGCTAATGCAGTTACTTTAAGTAAATCGGTTAATATTGGAGTTTCATAAAAATCAGCAATTAATGGAGAACAGAAAAATAAAATAACATAGCAAACAACACCTACAATAACATTAAAGTAAAACGCCGTAGATAAATCCTCTTCCGTCAAACCCTGTTTTCTTACTAAGGCATTCGAGAATCCACTATCGATAAATACCTGAGCCAAAGCAAGAAACACCATCGGCATGGCTATAACGCCATAATCATCAGGCGAAAGGATTCTTGCAATAATTATAGTGAAAAGAAACCCAATACCCTGAGTTCCAAATCTCTCAATACTGCTCCATACAAGACCCTTCTTGGTCTTAGATTTCAGGTTGTCGGATGACATCTAAAAACTAAAAGTTCTGATAATTCGTGTTAATTCACGGTAATTCGTGTTTTCACCCCAAGACGTGGCAGAGCCGCGTCTCTACAAATTCTATATATTTTGAAAATTCCTCTTATAAAAAAACTCTTTCCCACTTATCTCAACACACCCCGCGTCTGGAAGACACCATCTTGTCTAACCTATTACGCCGAAGACCGCAGGTCTGGCGTGATAGGTGATTTATGATAATTTATGAAATTCGTATCTCTCCCCAAGACGCGGCCTTGCCACGTCTTTACACTCCCCCCTTATCCAGTCCTCTATCTCAATTCCCTCCACATGTCCCATGTGCTTCTTGTTTCCTGTTACAAGAATTGCATCGCAGTATTGAGCAGTGGAAGCGATCAGGAGATCGAAGTCCTCAATTCTTTTTCCAATAGATTCAAGGTAAGCCCTGTTTTTTGCAAAGAATGGGAAAACAGGCCTGAGAGGAATTGTCTCGAAGGAACTTTCTATTACTGAAACATCCTGATTCTTATAACCATTGAGACGGGCCTTCTCTAAACCGAGCAACAATTCAGCTACAGAAATCTCCGAAATTGCACAATAATCCCTTCCTACCTCGAAAATCCTTTTCATAATTTTGGAATTCCCTCTTAGGAATTCTATGCAGACATCCGTATCAAGAATATACTTACTCATAGATCGCAATATCAATTTCAGGTCTTGTACGAATAGGGCAATGTCTTGAAGCGACAATCTGCTCGGCGAAATCTTCCGGCAAATCTGACCACGAGCCAAAAACACTCATCAGCATATAATCCTTATATGTCTCGATGTCGTCGTCCTTGATGATGCCGAGCTTATACATATAATATTTCTGGGTTGACTGCTCGGGAATCACGATATTCTCGCCTTCCTTATATACCTGAGACCATGGCGAATCGGGCTTGTGACAGATGTCCACAAGCTGACTGTCTGTAAAGTCCTTGTAATCGTTCCAGGCCTTGGATACGGCATCCATAAGTTTCTCGTCGGTGATATAAGGAGTTACAAAGATGGGAGAATCGCCATCCTCCTTCATCACCACAGCTTTCTCGGTGATGGGTGAATTCTGAAAATGCTTGAAAGAATGATAGACCGATGGAATTACGGGACCATATTTCCAGGCCTCCACACGGTCGAATCTTGGATCTATAACATCCCTTACAAGATACGCCAAGGCATACCCGTAAGCTATATATACGAGTTTCATCAGCGCAAGAGGCTTCAGGGACTTGCCATCCTTATCAGCCAGCGCGAGAATACTGTTTGCTATGGACAAAGCGTTGTTTTTCATCTAAAAAAAAAGGTTGTTAACAATTCTTCGCAAAGATAAGAAAAAGAAATAACAATTAATAATTATCAATTAATAATTAACAATTAAAAAGCTTCCCAAATTGATTTCTCATCAATTACCCCAGCCTCGGAGAGGCGTCCCATGAATAACCGCTGGCGATGCTTGCGAGCCTGTGGATTCAAGAACCCACCTTCCTTATCCAGTCCTTCGGCACATACGCCGTGCCGAAGCAGCCCAGGCCGGGGATCTCTACAAAAACCCTCTTCTGTCCCTTGAACTTGAGGACCTTGCCCTCTACTCCGGCAAAGGGACCGCCTACCACCACAACAGTGTCGCCCTCTATGTATGTGGGCGCTATCTGCTGATCCACTATGATATTCTCGTTGCCGGATTCCACTATGATGCGGAAACTGTCCATCTGGCGGTCGGGAACTATCAGGAAATCGTTCTTGCCGAAAATGTTGGTGTCGAAATGGTTGTAGAATGGAGTAAGGCCCTTGACACTCATACGCAAAAGCTGTCTGAAATCCTCCACCGTGGTATGCACGAACAGGAGGCTGGGGTCCAGCGGAATGTCCTTGATGTATTGTGTGGGATTGTCGAAATCTTCGTTGGTGTATATCACCTTGCGCAGCAGCGGAAGGTAGGGCTGAAAAAGGCGCCCGTCAAAATGCAAATGTCTTATGGTATCGTAAATTCTCTCTGCCCTGTGGTAAGTGGCCCTTATGGGAAACCAGTAAGGAGTATTAGGCAACAGGATATACCCTACCGACTTCCCCTGGCTGACACTCTGTCTTCCGGAGATTAACGGGGAATTGTCCCCGCAGTTTGGAACTCTGCGCTCCCGATAGGCAAACCCTGTTTCTGTAAGCATAGCATGCTACAATAGGCCACGTATCCGATAAACACCAAGACACTGTGGATGGGCAAATAGTCAGTTTTGTCTGGCGGAAAAACCACCAAACCTGATATTGCAAAAGTAGAAACAATTATTGATTCGGCAAAATATTTTACGTGAATTTTGTATAAAAAAAACCGGACGCCTGCTCACCAAATTGGTGCTCAGCACGTCCGGACAAAAAATCTATTATCATGAAAACTTTTACAAATTGCCCTTGCCCTTCAACTTGCGGCGGATCTTCTCTGCTGTCCAGTTGTGTACGCAGAGCCAGCGTGTCATCGGCACATTCAGGCTGGTGCACAGATAGATGTGGCCCTTTATCCCGTTGAAAGGTGTATAGCCGTCCTTGTCGGCAAAATCCTTGTCTATAAAATCCATGAACATGTAGTTGATGTTGAAGCTGAACATCTTGTAGTTGGCGCCGAATGTAGCGGCCACCGAGAGCGCTCTCTTGCCATCAGCTACCTTCTCGCCAAACTTCTCGTCGGTCCAGGAGGCCTTCTGTCCGCGGCTTACCATCAGGTTCATGTTGGCCTTGATGCCCACGCAGAAATACTCCATGTCGCGGTAGATATCCTTCTGATTGAACTTGAAGAGGATGGGCACCGTTACTGCCATAGACCTGAATGTCTCCTTCACGTTCATATTGTTTACACGTGATGTGTACTTGTTCTGGAATCCATAGTTGCTTACCTCGATACCGGCCACCACACCCATGCGGTTGTTCAGGAGGTCGTAGTTGTAGAGGAAGCCGGCATGATATCCGGGTGTGTATGTGAAACCCTTGGTGTCCTTGTACATATCGCCCTGCGATGTGTGGAGCATGTATTGGTCGTAATCGCCGCCTATGGCCGATCCGAAACCGTGGTTGAGGCCTAATACAAAATTCCAGTACCGGTACTCCGACTTGCTAAGGCCATCAAATCCGAATTCCTGTGCGGATGCCTGCCCCATGCAGAGCACCGCCAATATTATGATTAATGAAATCCTTTTCATGATTCTGCAAATTAATTTACGTTACGTTATACCGATTATTATGGAAGATACTCCCAGTTGTCCTGGAGACCGTACTTGTAGTCCCACTGCTCTACGGCGTTGTCGTAGATGGCGCCCTCGCCAAACGAGAAGTATCCGCGCTCGTTCTCTCCAAATGTGTTGAAGTAGTAGTCGTCGTTGCGCATTACGGTGAATCCCGCGGCGCCCTGACGGTAGATGTTGGAGCAGTTGGCTCGCTTGATCCATGCCTTGCGTGTAAAATCGTAACACCAGAGGTCGTTGAGCAGCTGATTGTGATCGTCCTTGAACTCATCCTCTGCCACTGTACGGCCTGTGCCCACAAAGAATCTGTCGAAGCTCTCGCCGTCCTTCACGTAGTTGAGGTAGAATCCTGCGGCGTTGGCTCTCGACTTAAACTCCTCGGGAGGAGCGGGAAGCGGAGTCAGGCGGATTTCCTGGTCGATGTAGGCTATGGTATAGAATGCCTTGCATGGCTGGTTGTTGTTGCGTGAGCTCTCGCCCGATCCCATCACCACACGATCGCCGCAGTTTACGCATACAGGCTGGTAGAATCCCTGGGCTGTCTTGTCGTTGCCGGCAGAATGCACTCTCCATGAAAAGATGCTGGGCTCCAGAGGATTGTTGGTGGTGCGGTCAAATGTTACATCATACTCGTATATGGTGGTCTCCACGGGATGAGTGTTGGTGACGTTGGTCTTGCCGTATGCCACAAAAACTCTGTATCCGTCATCCATCACATCGTCGGGAAGAGTAAATCCAACACATCCGTATATACCCCTTGCCTGTCCCACCGAATTCTCTATCGGGAGATCCTCCACATGATTGCGGGGCATGTTGCCCTTCATCTGCACAGGCCTGCCGGCGGCATCGAGCACCAGATTGCCCTCCGAATCCTTCTGATAGATAGGTGTTCCGTCAGGATTGAAGAGGTCGTACATCTTGCTGCGGTTTGGATGGTCGTCCGAATTGGCGAAACGGTTGTATCTTGTGCTGTAGAAGAAAACCTTGTTGGTAGGGTCGAGAGTCTGGTTAAGCTGACCGCCTGCTATATATATAAGTGTATCGATACCCTTGCGCGGATATGCGAAAGCGGCGCCGTTGCATCTCTTGGCTGTGCCGGAATAGTATGTGCCGTCGGCATTGAAAGTGCCTTTCTGCTCCCATGTGTCGTGCTTCTTGTCGTATACCCACATATCGCTGAAACACTGCGCGCCGCTACGTCCGCCGTAGAGATAAGTCTTGTCACCATTAGTAACCACAAAACACTCTGTGCGGCCAGTCATGCCGGCAGGAGCGTCGTTGCGCTGGAACCATACATCCTCGGGGAGCACGGTCTTGGTTTCCACTACTCGTGGATTGTATATTGTATCGCCCTGACATGTAACAACATACGAGCGGATAAAGATTGGCTTGTTGAATTCGAGATTGTGGCCTGTGCCATCAAACGAGATATTCTCCTTGGTGGAATCGGCAGGATTGTAGCTAATGTCCTTTTTTCCGAAAGCCTTGCTCTCGTCGTCGGAGAGTACAGGATTCTTCTGAGAATACGAGTATACATATCCGGCCTCCTTAACGGCGTTACGGTCCAGGTTCAGGTTTCTGAACTCCGAGTGCATAGTGATATAGCAGTCGAGGTTCTCGATATTCTTGGTAACGCTCAGAATAGTCTGGAAAGAGTTTTCCTTGATAGTATCCTTGGGCGCTTCGCCATACATGAAACCATTCTGCTCAGTAATCACGGTAAGAGGAATCGAATCGTTCTTGGCCGCGTCTTTCACCTGCCGGGTAATGGTAAACGGCTCGTCGCCCTCTTCCTTTATACATCCGGAAGCCAGCGCCAGCACCATAAGGCAGGAATATACCAACTTGTTTTTCATATCAATTAAAGTTTTCTTTTATAATAGATTTGTTAATTATCGTTTACTATTTGCCTAATAGCCAAAATCGTTCCAAAAACATCATCCGTGCCAAAAAAAATATCAATTGCTTAAAATTTTTGCCTCAACTCGCCTATTATTCTGACGACCGGCCTCCGTAGCGTTGGTATCGCGCGGATGGTCGGGGCCGTAGCCCTTGGCCACCACCTGCGACGGCTGAACTCCCAATTTTATAAGATACTGCCTTACAGCCTCGGCCCTCTGCTGCGAGAGCGTAATATTGTACATCCTGTTGCCCAGATTGTCGGTGTGGCCCGATACCTCTATGCAGAGGCTCGGATACAGAAGGAATACATTGGCCAGACGCTCCAGCTCGCCGTGGCTCTCAAGCCTAAGGTTGCTGCTGCCGGTATCAAAGAATACATTGTTCAGCACAATCTTGCTGCCCGGGTCCATCGACAGCATGCAGATATCCTTCCTTATCTCCTGATAGCTCGAAGTGGGCGGTATGTTGAAATTCTCGGAGTGGAACATATATCCCTCGGTGCTTACAGTCATGGCGTAGTTGCGGCCCGACGGCAGGGCTATCATGTATTCGCCGGTCTCGGGATCGGTCATCACGCTCTGCAGCTCCGTGTTGCTGGCGTTGTCGTTTATGTTGATGTCGGAATAGAGAATCTTCTCGTCGGAGCAGTCGGTTACCGAGCCCCTCACCACTGTAAGGCGCATGGTCTGCACCGGCTCGGGCTCCTCCAGGCGCAGAATGGGCTCCTTGGCAAAATCGGCCGCCAGTCCCTTGTATGGGAACGGAGGATAGTTTATCACCACTTCCTTGAGTATCAGAGCCTTGTATATATCATAGCATCCTGCGCCGCCATCGCGCATCGATGCCATGTAGCCTATGCGCGAGTCTCCCGGCGACAGCTGGAAATAGCCGTCGGAGGCGCCGGAGTTCATTCCCAGGCCCATGTTGGCGGGCGCGTTCCATCTGCCGTTGTGGTAATGCGTTTTCAGGATATCGAATTCGCCCACACTCAAAGGGCCATTAGCTGAAAAATAAATAACAGTGTCCTCCTCGCCAAACGATGCCCACATCTCGTCGTACTCAGTGTTTACATCCTTGCCGAGATTCTGCGGCTTGCCGAATTTCTTGCCGCGGCGCTTCACGTAATATATGTCCCATCCGCCCTGGTGGTCGGGACCCTTGCGCGCGCTGAAAATCACCATGCTCGAATCCTCCGACACCGATACCGATGCGGCTCTCTTCAGATACTTGACACCCCTCATCCACTTGGAATTCAGCGACTTCTTGTGGGCGCGCACAATGTTTTTGTCCTTGCTGGCATACAACATCTGCTTGCCCGAAATATTCATGTAGGCCGGATATTCCTGCTTCTTTGAGTTCAGTTTTTTGCCGGCGTTCTGCACGTCGTTGTATCTGCCGTTGTCGGTGTAGGCCACAAAGATGTCGGAATTAGGAAACTTGTCCTTGCCGCGCTTCTTGGATACGCCGCCCAGAGTGCGCTTGCCGCCGAAATATATTGCCGAATCGAGATTGCTGAACACGGGGGCAAACTCCGGCATATTGGTATTCACGCTGCCGGGCAGAGGCGCCACCACAGTCATGTCGGCCTGCTTCTTCAGCCTCAGTCCATTGTCGCACTGGTCCATGCGGAGCTCTATCTGCTTGATATACGCCTTCTTGGTCTTGCCGTCCATCATCATCAGGCAGTCGTCGAAATCGCGTTTTGCGTCCTCAAACTGCGACAAGTGCTGCCTGGCCACACCTATCCAGTACTGGCAGTCGGGGGCCACCTGCATCGCAAAATCCTGCGCGTCGGTCAGGTGGCGCAGGGCCATCTTGTCGTGTCCGGTGTGCAGCTCGCATATTCCGGCCCGGTAGAGCAGCGGAGCGCATACATCATTCACTTCCAGGGCCTTGGCGTAATATTCGCCGGCCACGAAATAAGCTCCTTCGCTGCCCTTCTTGTAATACTTGTTGCCCTTTTTCACGGCTTTCCAGGCATCCTTGGATACCGAGAAATCCTTCTTGCTCACCTTGGGCTTCTCCTGAGCCGTGGCCGCCGTGGGCACTGTAAGTCCCATCAGCACCAGCAGCATTATTATGGTTTTTCTCATTGTGCGGTCTGTATGTGTATTGTTTTTTTTGCAGCTGATAGCATGTATTATGTTTCATATCAGCTGATAGCGTGTATAAAAAAACTACTTGATAATATACTTGCGGCGCTGGTCGTTCAGGTAATTGGCCATGTCCTTGTCTTTCTGCGCCGACGAGAGTTTCATCTGGAGCTCACGGGCATTGCCGCGGTTGTAGTATGCGGAGTAATTGTATCCGTCGAGCTGAATGGCCTTGGTGAACTGCTCCTCGGCCTCGGCGTATTTCTTCTGCCCCATCAGCATCACGCCTATATTAATATATGTGTCGGGATTTTGTGGCTGAAGCTCTATGCACGCGTTGAAATCCGCCATGGCCTTCTGATACTTTCCCCAGCGGCCGTACATCTTGCCCCTGGCGTTCAGGAACGGAAAATCGTCCTCGCCCTCCGATGCCTGAATGGCGTATGTGATATCCTGGATGGCGGCGCTGAAGTTGCCCATGTTGGCCCTGGCATCGGCGCGCATCAGATACACGTAATATGCGTTGGGCATTATCTCAAGGGCGGTGTTGTAGTCGTCGAGCGCGGCCTTGTAGTTGCCGGTGCGCACATGCACGGTGGCGCGGTCGCAGTATGCCTGGGCAAACCGCGAATTGGCCTTTATGGCGTCGTCGTAGCTCTTGCGGGCCTCGCTGAGCTTGCCCATCCTGAAATATATGTATCCGTAATAATACCCGATGGCCGTGGGGCTGTATCCGAGTTTTTCGGCGCGGGCTATCGACTTGAGGGCCTCGTCGTAATATGTGAGGCGGGCCAGTGCTATGGCGCGGCCCAGATGGTAATGCGGCTTGTTGGGATTTACGGCTATGGCGTTGTCGAAATCCTCCACGGCGGCCTGGTTGATAAACTCGTGAAGCTCCATCACGCCGCGGTTGTAGAGCGCCTTGTCGAACGAGGGCTGGGCGTCTATCGCATCCGAAAAATCCATGAGCGCCTTGGTGTAGCGCCCCTCGCCAAAATCGGTAAGTCCCTGATTGTAACTGAGCGCGGCCTCCTGTCCCGCCACCACCACAAGAGTGCTGGCTGTATCTATCTGCGCCATCAGCTGAGACAACGATCCGCCTGCCAATGTAAATGCAAGTAATATTTTAGTAAAAACTCTCATACTTATTTATATACTATTTATAATCCAGAAAGCAAATATAAGCAAAGTTTTTTTAATAATAACGCTAAACAGGCAAAAAAAACGCACTTCCCCATGCCTGAGCTTAGGAAAGTGCGTCTGGTAAAAAAACTATATCGGAAAACTATTTCCCCTGAAAGGAGAATTAGTTGTTCTCAGGACGGAGCTGACGAACAGTAACGGCTGTCTGCCACATCTCGCTCTCGCGGAGAGCCTTGA
>JAZQPB010000145.1:0-22571 GCA_045628165.1 Bacteroidales bacterium
CCCCGGGCACGGTGAGGATCGTGAAGACCTCCGACAACAAGCCTTATAACTTCGCCAACGAACTCTCGCTCGTGGTTACGGCCAAGCCCGAGAACGTTAAGGTGAAGGTGTCAGCATCAGGCTCTATAAAAACCTACAAGACCGACAAACTCACCGTGGAGGTAAACACTGAGACTCAGACCGTTACCTTCCGCGACAACAAGGGAAATATCCTGATGCAGGAAGGCAAGTTCGCTTTCGAGAGCATCAGCAATGGCCCCGACAAGGGCAAGTACAAGGTTTCTCAGAGTTTTGCCTTGGGAGCCAACGAGCCAATCTACGGAATCGGACTCCTGCAAAACGGCAAGATGAACCTCCGTGGCGAAAACCGTCTGATGATTCAGAACAACCTGGAAGACTACGCCCATTTCTTCCAGTCGCAGAAGGGCTACGGCGTTTATTGGGACAACTATTCGCCAACCCAGATCACCGACAAGGACGATTTCAAGTGGGAGTCGCAGGTGGGCGATAGGATCGACTACTACTTTATGTATGGCGGAAACGCCGACGGTGTGATCCACGAGATGCGCAAACTGTCGGGCCACGTGCCTATGCTTCCGCTCTGGACTTTCGGATTCCACCAAAGCAGGGAGAGATACAAATCGAGCAAGGAACTGCTTGAAGTTGTGGACCGTTACCGCAAGGACGGCGTGCCTTTCGACGGCATCATTCAGGACTGGCAATACTGGGGCAACAACTATCTCTGGAACGGGATGGACTTCCTGAACGAGGATTTCAGCAACTACCGTCAGATGATAGACCACGTGCACGATATCAACGCACATATCAGCATAAGCATCTGGGCAAGTTTCGGCCCTATGACTCTGGCCTTCCGCGAGTTGCAGGAGAAAAACCTCCTCTACTCGTTCCAGACCTGGCCTCAGAGCGGACTCTCGGCCTGGCCTCCCAATATGCAGTATCCAAGCGGTGTACGTTGCTACGATCCATACTCGCAGACCGCAAGGGATATCTATTGGAAGCACCTTTCAAGGCTTCATAAATACGGCATCGACGCCTGGTGGATGGACAGCACCGACCCCGACCACTTGGATTTCAAGGACTCGGACCTCGACGAGGTGAAGCCCGTAACCAATCCCCGAACAGGCAAGGACCAGATGCAATCCTGGCGTTCGGTGCGCAACGCCTTCGCACTCTGCACCGTGCAGGGAATTTACGATAAGCAGAGAGCGTCAGACTCCTCAAAACGTGTTTTTATCCTGACACGCAGTTACTTTGCGGGTCAGCAACGCACAGGAGCCAACACTTGGAGTGGCGACGTAAGTTCGTCGTGGGATTCGTTCCGCAAGCAGATTCCTATCTGTCTGAACTACACCCTCACAGCCAATCCAAACGTGAACACCGACCTTGGAGGCTTCTTCGCCAACGCCTACAACAAGGGCTATGTGGACCAGACGGCGTGCAAGAACCCAATGTATCAGGAACTTTATATCCGCTGGATGCAGTTTGGAACATTCTGCCCTATGATGCGTAGCCACGGCACCGAGGTTTTCAGGGAACTCTATCATTTTGGTGCTAACGGAGAGCCCGTGTATGATGCACTGCTCAACGCCGTGAAACTCAGATACAAACTCCTGCCTTACATTTACAGCCAGAGTTGGCAGGTTTCCAAAAACGACGACTCGTATATGCGTGCGTTGGTTATGGATTTTCCTGACGATCAGAACGTCTGGGACCTCAACCGCGAGTTTATGTTTGGACGCTCGATACTTGTGGCACCCGTCAACAAGGCGCTCTACACTCCCGAACAGCCCAACGAGACCGACGAAATGTCGGGCTGGAACCGCAACAACAAGAAACTCTACATAGAGGGACTCACCGCCGACTGGAAGGCCGACAAGACTTTCGAGGTCTATCTGCCCAAGGGCGCCAAGTGGTACGATTTCTACACCAACAAACTCTACAACGGAGGCGTCAACATCCAGGCCGACGGCACAATAGACCACTGCCCGGTTTTCGTGAAGGCAGGAAGCATCGTTCCGCTCTGTGGCAAGGACGTACAGTACGCCAACATCGCCGATTGGGAGACTCTCGACATTATGGTTTATCCAGGTGCTGATGCCGACTTCACTCTCTACGAGGACGAGGGCGACGGCTACAACTACGAGAAGGGCGTCTATTCCACGATAGATTTCCATTGGAACAACAAGACCCGCACCCTCACCATCGGCCAGCGCAACGGACAGTTCCCGGGTATGAAGACCACCCGAAAGTTCAACATCGGCATCATCGGCGGATCGTCATACACCGCCACATACAATGGCAAAAAGATGAACGTCGCATTGCCGTTGGGATACTAAGTTTAGAACAAGAAAACGCGCTTTATAAACCTTTCATCTGATTTGTAGCGCAGAAAACTGGTTATTACATAACCACAAAACGCTTAACGCTAAAAAACAAAACATCAAAAAACGCCGTTCAAACGGTTTTCTAATGTTTTGTTTTCTGGCGTTAGGCCGTTTTTTAGCCAAAACTCGTTTTGGCCGTTTTCTAAGCACTCCAAGTATCAATAAGGCTACAAAGTGCTTGTTTTCTTGTTAAAAATTAAAATTTAAATTATTAACTATCAACACTTTGCATTATGCTTGAATTCAAGAAATACAGTTCCATAGAGAACTCCTTCAACGAGGAGTACATCAAGAAAGTGAAAGAGGTCATCGACCCAAAACTGAAATTCGTGGTTCAGGAGAAAGTCCACGGAAGCAACACCAGTTTTGTGACCGACGGCAAGGAAATCAAGTTTGCCAAGCGCACCGCCCTGGTGGCCGACGACGAGAGGTTTTTCGACTATGAGGAACTCTTCGACCGCTACAAGGAGCGCGTCCTGAAACTCTACAAGGCCATCAAGAAGAAATATCCCGACCTGAAATCCGCCGTTATCTATGGCGAGTTTTTCGGCGGATACTATCCCCACAAGCAGGTGAAGGCCGACCACAGGTATATGACCATCCAGAAGGGCGTCTGCTACTGTCCCCACCACGAATTCTACGGCTTCGACATCTACGTTTACCGTGCCGAGTTGAAGCATTATCTCACTGTGGATGAGACCAACGAACTCTTCGAGCAGGGCGGATTCTTCTACGCCAAGTCCCTCTTTGAGGGCACATTGGAGGAGTGTCTGAAATATCCCAACAAGTTCCCGAGCACCATCTACCAGTTTTTCGGCTATCCACCCATCGACGACAACATCTGCGAGGGCGTGGTAATACGTCCCAAGGAGCCTACCTACGTGGCCTATGGCGAGCGCATCCTCATCAAGAACAAGAACGAGCGCTTTGCCGAGAAGAAGTCGGAGAAGCGGGTTCCCAAGCCTCAGAAACCCGCCGTCGAAATCTCAAAAAACCTCGTGAACGAGATAGCCCTGATATCGCTCTATGTAACCGAGAACCGTCTCAACAACGTTATCAGTCACATCGGCGAGGTTCAGATGCCACGCGACCTCGGCAAGTTGATAGGAATGCTAAGCAAGGACATCCTCGACGATTTCCTGAAAGAGCACTCCGCCGACTACTACGCCCTCGAGAAGCCCGAGCAGAAACTCCTCAACAAGGAGATAAACCAGCAGGCCCAGAAGTTGGTGAAAGAGGTTTATAAGATATCGTAAAACCACTGCAATATTGCCGTAGAGACGGACGGCCGTCCGTCTCTAACTACAACCATTCGTCCTTAAAAGTGTGAAGTTTTACATTTTTAAGGACGTATTTTTGTAACACAACACACTTTTAAGGACGTATTTTTGTAAAATATCACACTTTTAAGGACGAAAGTTTGGTAAATCATATTAAATTTGCTCCGGCCATTAAACCTATCGCCCAAAATAATATCTATTAAAAGGAATTAATTACATACCAATAAACACTAAATACTGTAAAATACTAAAAAAGTATGAAGAAAAGAGTTTTATCAGCATTGGCGCTTGTGGCGATAATGTCGCTGAATGCCAACGCACAATTTGGATTCGGAGGTCAGCAGATAGAGGCCAAGGACATCCATTGCTCCGAGAAGTTTGCCGACCTCAATTATGCGGGCGACAACCTCAGCCAGCACACCCTCGACGTTTACCTTCCCGAGAAAAAAGCCGACAAATACCCTGTGGTGGTCCACATCTACGGCTCGGCCTGGTTCAGCAACAACAGCAAGGGCTCGGCTGATATCGGAACCATCGTAAAAGCCTATCTTGGCGCAGGTTACGCAGTTGTGTGCCCTAACCACAGGGCAAGCGTGGAGGCCAAGTGGCCATCTCAGTGTCACGACATCAAGGCCGTAATCCGCTGGATACGTGGCAATGCCGAGAAGTACAATTTCGACCCTAACTTCGTGGCAACCTCAGGCTTCTCGTCAGGCGCGCACCTTTCATCATTTATGGGCGCCACCACTGGCACCAAGAAGGAGAAAATCGGTTCGGTTGAGATCGACCTGGAAGGCAATCTCGGAAACTTCACCGACAAGAGTTCCGCCGTTAACGCATCAGTGGTTTGGTCAGGCCCCATCGACCTCGAGAATATGACCTGCGGAGGCAAGCAGGAGTCAGCCAACGAGCCCGAGATGGTTCTGATGGGTTGCCCAAAGACTCCCGAGAACCACGACAAATACGCATCGCTCTCCACTGTCACCTACCTCGACAAGAACGATGCCCCAATGATCGTATTCCACGGAACAGCCGACAATGTAGTTCCTCATTGTCAGGGAGTTGAACTCAGCGAGAAACTCCAGGAGGCAGGCATTCCATCAGAATTCTATTCAGTGGAAGGTGGCGGACACGGATTCAATATGTACTCCGAGGAGAACCTTGGCCGTGCCGTCAAGTTCCTCGACAATGTCCGCACAGGCAAGGCCGTAGGAAACTCAGCATCAGCCACATACACTCCTGGCGTGATAGCCCCGATTCCCGACGCCATCCGTAAGCCTTGCGCCAAGCAGGGAAAGATAGAGGTGTTCACATACCGCGCCCTCCGCAACGGCAAGATGGTTGACAAGAAGGCCCGCGTATATCTGCCATACGGCTACAACGCCAAGGACAAGGCCATCAAGTACAATGTTCTTTACCTGATGCACGGCGGTGGTGACAACAGCACCTCGTTCCTGACACCTCCTCAGGACTGGTTGCCTCTCGCTCAGGTGGCCGACCACTTGATTGCTGACGGCAAGATGAAGCCTTTCATCATCGTGACCCCAACTTTCTATGACGACGACGAGAATATTGGCCAGAACGCTATGGGCGACGCCATCCGTCAGACCGAGGAGTTCCACCACGAGATGCGTAACTATCTGATACCAAGCGTCGAGAAGGCCTACAACACTTATTATCAGGGCAACGCCGAGGCCACCCGCGACCACCGTGCTTACGGCGGATTCTCGATGGGCGCGCTCAGCACCTGGAATCAGTTGGCCCACGGAGTCGACGAGGTTAGCATCTTCCTGCCATTGAGCGGTGATATGTGGATCTTTGACGCCAACGGTCAGAGAAAGTCGGCTATGGAGGCTGGCAAATATCTTGATAATGAGGTAGGTAAGTCGAAGTACGCCGGCAACTTCAAGGTTTACGGCTACACCGGCACCAAGGACATTGCAGGCAATCCCGAGAAGGCCCTCGTAACAGCACTGATGACTGGCAATATGAAGCATTTCAGCGACAAGAACCTCCAGTTCTCTATGCGTGAGAACGGCGAGCACTTCTACGGCCATATCAACGAGTACCTCTACTTCGCATTGCCATTGCTCTGGAAATAATTGATTTTTATGGAACGCAGATGACACAGATCAGGCGGATTTACGCAGTTTTTTATATTAATCCGCGAAAATCCGCTCCATCCGCGTAATCTGCGTTCTATCAACCATTTACACTAATAAACAATGAAAAGACTTTTAGCAACAATCGCTTTGGCTGGCTCGGTGATGCTGGCCTCGGCACAAAACGACCACATTTACGGCGACGCTCAGGAGGCTGAGGATTTTCTCTCTCAGAACGCCCAGTTCGCATCGCACCCAGACCCCAATTTCTATATCTATCTCTGTATAGGTCAGAGCAATATGGAAGGTCCTTTCCCCGCCGCGGATCAGGACTACGAAGGTGTAAGCGAGAGGTTCCTCGTGATGCCTACCCAGGACTTCAACAAGGGCGAGGGCCGTTACCGTGGCGAGGGCCGTAAGAAATACGAGTGGGACGTGGCCGTGCCACCTCTCTGCCGTCCCCACACTGGCCTCTCCTGCGCCGACTACTTTGGACGCGCAATGGTTGAGAACCTTCCCGACAGCATCAAGGTGGGCGTAATCCACGTAGCCATAGGCGGTTGCAAGATCGAGCACCTCTTCAAGGAGTACGATCCAGCCGAGGTTCAGAAAGAGGCAGGATGGTTCCAGGGATTTATGCGCTCTTACGACAATTTCCCATACCTCCGACTCATCGACTGTGCGTTGCGTGCTCAGAAACAGGGCGTTATCAAGGGCATCATCCTTCATCAGGGTTGCTCCAACACTGGCGACCCCAAGTGGCCTGCCAAGGTCAACAAGGTTTACAACGACATTCTCCGCGACCTCAGCCTCAAGGCCGAGGACTGTCCTCTCGTGGCAGGCGAGTTGGTACGTGGCGAGATGGGCGGACGTTGCTCGTCTCACAACCCTATCATCAACCAGTTGCCAAACGTAATCAAGAATTCTGCCGTGGTATCATCAGAGGGACTTACCTGTCAGCCTGATGGTCTCCACTTCTCGCTTGAAGGCTTCCGTGAGATAGGCAAGCGCTACGCCGAGCAGATGATGAAACTCAATGGCATTCAACCAATTGTAAAAGAGGAGCCCGCCCCAGAGCCTCAGAAGGGCAAGAAGAAGGGTGGCAAGAAATAATTTTTTATAGAACGCGGATAACGCGGATCAGGCTGATTTGCACAGATAAAAAAACTGCGTAAATCCGCTCAATCTGCGTAATCCGTGTTCTATTCTTAAATTTGATATTATGAAAAGAATACTTTTTGTATTTATGGCCCTGATGCTGAGTATCAGCATCTACGCACAGGAGCCACCTGCTCCCAAGATGGAGTTTGCGCTTCAGTTGAAGGTGAAAATCGGCGACGGCTTCAATGTCGGCAAAACCCAGCACGGCAACCGCTTTGTAATTCCTATAACTGGAGGTACTTTCGAGGGTCCAAATATCAAGGGTGAGGTTCTTCCTGGAGGCGCCGACTATCAGTTGCAGTGTCCTGACCTGAAACGCACCGAACTCGAGGCCATCTACTGCATCCGCACCAACGACGGCGTAAATATCCACGTCCGCAACTGGGGCATCATCGCCGAGAACTATTTCACCACCTCGCCAAAGTTCGAGGCCCCCGCCGACAGCAAATACAACTGGCTGAACAATGCCATCTTCATCTGCAAGCCCGACTGGAGCAAGCAAATCCCAGGCGTTATCGTGCTAAATGTCTGGAGGGTCAGGTAATAACAACAACAATAACAAACAATTATGACAAGAAAAAGAATATTATTCTCGTTGCTGACTTGCCTGTGCCTGTTGGGATTCTGCCATATTTCCTACGCCGACAATGGCTCGGACTTGTGGCTGGGGACCTCGAGCAACAGCGGAGCATCAGTAACGCTAAAGGGCAAGGCCACGCCAACCACCGATATCGCCATCAAGGAACTCAAGGACGGCTGGAAAGGCGGTGCCGTTAGCCTCATAATCGAGAAAAAGGCTGGTGCCAAGCGCGACGCATTCAGCATCAGCGCAAAGAATGGTGCCGTTACAGTGAAATCCATCTCCGACATTGGCCTTCTCTACGGCGCCTACAGACTCCTGCAAATGCAGACTTTGGGCAAGACCGACAAGGATTTCGAGGTGTCGGACTGCCCATTCCACGATATCAGGCTCCTGAACCACTGGGACAACCTGGACGGAAACTCCGAGCGCGGATATGCTGGAAAATCCATTTTCTGGAATGTGAAGGGATTCCCTGAGGCTCTGGGCGAAAACGATATGGCCGACGTATTCAACTGTCCGCTAAACAACACAACCTACGCCCGCGCCAATGCCTCCATCGGAATCAACGGCGCCGTGCTCAACAATGTGAACGCCTCACCCAAAATGCTTACAACCGAGGTCCTGAAGATGACCAAGCAATACGCCGACGTGCTCAGGCCCTACGGCATCAGGGTTTACCTGGCCGTAAACTTCTCGAGCCCCAAGGTGATTGGCGGACTCCCAACCGCCGACCCTATGGACAAGGACGTTCAGCGCTGGTGGAAGGACAAGGCCAAGGAGATTTACAGCCTGATACCAGATTTTGGCGGATTCCTCGTGAAGGCCAACTCTGAGGGTCAGCCAGGCCCAATGGACTACGGTCGCAACCACGCCGACGGCGCCAACCTGCTCGCATCAGCCATCCGTCCATACGGCGGTATAGTAATGTGGAGGGCCTTCATCAACAATCCCACCGACCCCGACCGCGCCAAGCAGGCACGTCTGGAGTTCGAGGATCTCGACGGAATGTTTCTCGACAACGTGATTATCCAGGTGAAGAACGGCCCGATAGATTTTCAGCCACGCGAGCCATACAACGCTCTCTACGACGCTCTCGCCAAGACCGCCGAAATGCCTGAGTTCCAGATTACTCAGGAGTACCTCGGTCAGGCCAACCACCTCGCATACCTCGGCACTATGTGGGAGGAGTTTTTCAAGGAGGTGACCACCTACGCCAACTACAAGCGCAACCAACTCCGCAGTCGCTACAATGCCATCGCGGGAGTTGCCAACACGGGCACCGACGCCTGCTGGACAGGTCATCCGCTGGCTCAGAGCAACTGGTACTGCTTTGGACGTATGGCGTGGAATCCCGATCTCGACGCCCAGACCATTGCCGATGAGTGGGTTTCGCTCACTTTCCCAAGCCTCAGCCCCAAGCAACATTCCACTCTCGCCTCTATGCTTATGAGCAGTCGCGAGGCCGTGGTTGATTATGAGATGCCTCTCGGCCTCCATCATCAGTTTGGCGATTCGCACTACGCACCAGGCGCCTGGGACAACAGGCCAATCCGTCGCGACTGGCTTCCTGTTTTCTACAATCAGGCCGATAAGGACGGTCTCGGTTTCGACCGCACCAAGGCCACCGGCACCGACAACACCTCGCAGTACAATCCAGCCTTTGGAAATGTTATGGAGGATATCAAGACTTGTCCCGACAAGTATCTTCTCTGGTTCCACCACGTTTCGTGGACCCACAAGTGCCAGACAGGACGCACCGTCTGGGACGAACTTTGCTACCGCTATCAGAACGGCATCAACGAGGCCCGCATCCTTCAGCGCAAGTGGAACAGTCTTGAGGGCGCCATCGATGGGGATATTTTCCGCGACGTTCAGCAGAGGCTTATGTGTCAGACCCGCGACGCCGAGTGGTGGAAAGACGGAAACCTTCTCTATTTCCAGACTCTCCACGGAATGCCTTTCCCCGATTTCCTCGAGCCCCCAACCCACACCCTCGAGCAGTGCAAAAACAGCAACCTCAACGTGGGATTGTACAGAAGTCCAAGTATTGAGGAGTTGAATAGGGTGAGGTAAAAAAAATGAGATAGCGATTTTGAAGGGAGAAATGTTCTTTTTTCAAAATCGCTATTTTTGCATATTACGAACATAGAGTTCGTGCAAATATCTTATCTTTGCAACAGAAATAGAAAAATACCAAAGCAATATGCCGTCAAACAAAAACGCCTTAACAAGATATCAGATACTTGATGAACTATTGTCCAATAGGTTCCGTCACTATAGTTTGGATGATATGTTGACAATTGTAAATGATCGGTTGGAGGAGATGGATATCTCTCCTGTTGGGAAAAGGTGTATCCAGAAAGATATTGCATACCTAAAGGGGGAACACAGCAATTTTTTTGCTGAGATTGAATCATATACCATTGATGTTTCTGTTGGATATAGAACGATCAAGAAACAATGCTTGAGGTATGCAGATTCATCTTTTTCAATTTTTAAGAAAGTTATGTCTGATGACGAAAAATACCTTTTGTCGCAGGCAATAACTATTTTAGGCCAATTTGATGGACTTCCTGGTTTTGACGGGTTGTGTCGTTTGAGGTCCGAGCTTGGATGTAAGAGCGATCATAGTATTGTCTCGTTTTGCAAAAATCCTTTGGACGACTCAAACCTATTTGGTGTTTTATTCTCTGCAATATCCAACAAACAAGTCTTGAGGCTTAGCTATCGTGTTTTCGATGAAATAGAAGATATAAAGACAATTGTTTTTCATCCTCATCTTCTGAAAGAGTACAATAGACGGTGGTATTTGTTTGGAGTGGCTGAGGCAGATAGCAAACTTTTGCATTTTGCCCTTGATCGAATAGTTTCTGTCGAGGAATGTCTTGGCATTCCATACAAGAATAGTGACTCTGATTTGGAAGAGTTTTTCGATGATATAATTGGTGTAACTTTGCCAGAGAATGCGGAAGTTGACCATATAGTGTTTTGGGTATCTGACAAGTCAAAACATTATGTTATCCACAAGCCTATTCACGAATCGCAAGTTTTGTACAAGAACGAGCGAGATACTTATTTTCGGCAATTGTATTCCAAATTAAATGGAGGAGCATTTTTCTCGATAGATTGTCGGAAAAACTATGAACTCATAAGAGAATTGACTTCATTTGGTCCTGAATTGGTGGTTCTGACTCCACAACACATTCAGAATGAGATTGTTGATATTGTTGTCAGAATAAAACAAAAATATTTTGAGGCAATGAATTGACTTATTGATAGAAAAGTTATAAATTTGCAATCGCAACAATACAAAGGTCTTTGAGATTACGTGACAATCAACAAATTTTGACTTTGGTCCGATGTTATCGTCGGATGTCATTCTTTGAAAAAAAAGAATAACAACGTTGTATTTTATTGACAGCCTCGTGCTGATTTATATTGTTATCGTGTTATCAGGATAATGAATATATAAAACAAAGAAAAACGTTATTGTCACTATCTTGAAGGCCATTTTTTATTTATGGAAAAATTTGAAGTTTTAAATAGAGCCCAAGGGATGAAAACAGTGGAAGACTTAGCCTCGTTGCTTGATGATATCAAGGGGGATGAGTTTCCCGCCTCAAAGTGTTCTATCTCGTCAAAACAGCTTTTCCATTTCTGCAATTCAAATATTGTAAAGAAGAGATACAAATCTTTTCTTATACGCAAGAAGAGTGGTGGCACCCGAACAATCAATGCTCCTACTTATCAGTTAAGTTTCATCTTACATTCGTTGAATGTGCTTTTCAAAGCCTTATACACTCCAAGCGAATCGGCAATGGGTTTTGCTGAGGGTAAATCGATTGTAGAGAACGCAAAACTGCATGTTGGTCATCACTATGTATTGAATGTTGACCTCAAGGACTTTTTCCCTTCCATTTCTCAAGGACGAGTATGGAAACGAATTCAACTGCCTCCATTCAATTTTCCAGAAAAAATAGCCAATGTGGTAGCTGGATTATGTTGTGCAGAGGACAAGGATTTACAAAAGAACGTATTGCCTCAAGGAGCTCCTACCTCACCTCTTTTGACTAACGCCATCTGCGATAGTATGGATAGAAAGCTGAAGGGGGTGGCAAATCGTTTTGGTCTTCATTATAGCAGGTATGCCGATGATATGACTTTTTCAAGTATGCATAATATTTATCAAGAAGATGGCGATTTTTTCAAAGAATTGCGTCACGTTATCTCTGCGCAGGGGTTTGTTATGAATGAGAAAAAGACCCGCCTTCAAAAAGATGGACAACGTCAGGAGGTGACAGGGCTTACTGTGAATAGGTGTGTTAATGTAGCGCACAAATATTCACGCGACCTGCGATGCTTGCTTCATGCTTGGGAAAAGGAGGGATATGCCAAAGCATATTGTTATTTCTATTTCCATTACAAGAAAGAAAAGGGTTACATAAAGAAAGGTGAACCCGTAATGGAGAATGTCATAGGAGGCAAACTCAATTACCTTAGAATGGTGAAGGGCAACAACAATGAGGCTTATCAAAAATTGCTTGATAGATACAACAAACTACAACAGGTGATTTTCTTCGACGAGGATTTTCAACATTCATACGTTCAGCCATATTCTGTTGCTCAGTTTGAGGAGTATTTCCAAACTAAACTTTCTTTGGAATTGACTCCAAAACACAAATTGGTTTCGAAATGTGTGTTGGCTGAAACTGAAAAAACTATTCACATATATGAAAAGACTCAGAAAAAGTTGGTTGACAAGTTGTTGACATTAGATACTGATACAAAAGTTGAGTCTCCTTTGTTGCAAAAGTGCTTTGTAACACTTTGCCGGACCAAAGGTAAGAATTATTGGCTCATCACCGATTACGAACCCAAGAGGTCAAAGTGTTTCAGTATCCAAAACTCTGATGTGGATATAGATTTGCTTCTTGAAACATGGAAGGAAAAAGGTATTGAGGATGCGGCAGAACTCTTTTCCTCTAGTTTGGGAGATGAAGAGATGTCGGCAAAACAAGCTCGCCTAAAGCATAGTGAACAATTAAAGTCCACCCAAAAGAAGTCCCAAAATAACCAAGATGCGGTGTGCAAACGCATAGCTTTGGCAATGCAAAAACTTTCTGATCTCCCTGTGACAACAGTTGCTGTATTTCAGAAATCAGCAAATCGCAGTAAAAAAGGGGTCAAAGTATCTTGTGAGTTGACTTTTTTGATGGATGGTCACAAAAAACATTGTTCTGCAAATCTGAGTAGATTGCTGTACAAGGATGTAGCAAAACTTTTGGAGGTTACGGAGCACAGGTCTGAAGGCAATTATTCCAAATCTGACATTAGGGGATTGAAAAAAAATTTGCAAATCTTGATTGATGTCGGAGCTGTCGTGTATGAATTCGACTCTTTCAACAGAGAAAAGAACTCCTATCCAGTATGGAAGAGCAAAGAGAAAAAGACCAACCTTGTATTGGGCAAGATTGGAGAATATACCATAGAGGGATCTACGTCATCAGCAAATGTTGAAGAAGTCCCCTTTTAATCATATAGGATATTAACAACAAACTACAATAAAGGAATGAACAAGGATATCAAACAAATGATATATTTCCTTAACCACAGCAAAAGATTGACTCGTCAACAGATTGCATTGAGGGACGAGTTAATGGCAAGGGACTTGTCCAAATTGTTGGCGGATGGGGATGATAGTCATTCTGACGGAGAGGAGTTGGCGGGTAAAAAAAAGAATGGGAAGAAAGAGCATCATCCTAAAAAGACAACCGATTTTCTATCTTTGTTCAATAATCCCGATGGTCTAAAATTCCTTACCCATGATTTTGACCCCAACCGAGAAATTACTTATACTGAAGTTTTGGAGAAGGCGCGAAACCAGTTTGAGAAGGCCAAACGATTACCTAGTACTCTTTGGTCTCTGATGGATGCAGTTCTCAATGGGAAAGACGGCAACAAGGCAAATTCATGGTTTGATTATTCAGGGAAGCATCATAATATGCGTTTTGCTACCCAGGAATGGCAAGAATGGTCGGTTGTTAATGCTAATATGCATCCTGTAAACAACCCTGCATTTGCAGACACTATCTCTGCGTTCCGCAATACTATACGAATTGTGAAACCTGCACTTATGAATTTTGCCGACGAACTTTCTCAAAAATACAAATACCTTGAAATAGAACGCAAGGGACTTGAAAAGGCTGACTTCTATACTCATGTGGGTAGAATTAGGAATGGAATCAACCGTATATTCGCGGATATTGAATCCCATAGTAATGATGTTTCTAAGGTATTGATGGAATTTTCACGAGAACACGGAGACGAGTATAGTATGTGTATAGTCAAGATAACACATTTGAACTCGGAGGCAAGTGATTTGGACGATGTCATAAAGAAATATAATGCAGGAGGTGGCGCTTTTTCCGAAATCAGCAAAACATTTTGCGGATATTGCAATTGGAGCGTAGAAGCCCTGTGGAATGGCAATCCCAAGCGATGGAATATCCTGGATGACACTGGAAAGGAAGAGATAGAATCTATCGACAGACCTTCTGGATTTACTCACATACTATCATTCTATAAAAAATAAGAATAGATGAAAAAGATATACTTAATCGATGACAATAGTAATAATCAGCGGGAGGTTTATAATGCCTCGTATATTGACGATGGCGAATACGATGATATTCTTGTTCATGTAGAGAAACTGAATGAGAAATCCGACTTCTCGTTTTTGGACAATGCCTCATGCCTGCTTATACATTATACATTGGAAGATTTTGTGAATGGGCAGTATATTAATGGTAGTCAAAAAGCTAAAGGTTTCATCGAGGATTATCTTATGAAACACGATTTGCCCAATGTTGATTTTAGTGATGGTCATTCACAGTCTGCGTCATGGGATGAGGACAACCCTAATGTTATTTCTGGCATTAAGAAATCAGAGTTTTACATTCGCCTTCGTCCTTTTCTTGACCATTACCGAAAAACTGATGGTGAGATTGATATGCGTTTGATTGCTTTGGGCAAGGATTTCAAAAGTGAGCTTGTGAATAGATGGGGCAAGGATATTGTTTCTGTTTTCTCTGGTAAAAGTGACAGTTATGTATTGTCTATCGGAGATTTAGATATAAAAGCAAAAAGAGGTTTGCGGAATTTATTGGATGTTGCACAACCCAAGATCGCCGTGACTTTCGATGATGTAATGGATATGATTGATGATGGAGAAGTTTCCGTTGGACGTCTAATCCTAAATATTAACAATATTATAAATAATATACGTAAATATGGCAAAAATATTAGTGTTTGGCAATGAACGAACAAACGTTTGGGCTAAAGAAATAGCCAATGTGGAAATAAATCATATGTCGTCATTTACTCTTAATGAAAATGATGAGGCCAAAATGTCAGAAATAATCGAGGAAAGACTATCGTCAAATGACTTTTCAGCATTGGTGTTCGATTTGGACAATTTGGACGTGGAGGTATGTTTAGCATTTGCTACATGCGTGCGCCTATCCATTGTGGAAGTGAGTCAAAAAGCTCTTCTGCCAATCGTTTTTGCAACCAAACTATCAATTGACCAATTTTTGTCAAAAAAATACTCCAATATTATTCTTACCAATGGTGTTGTGTTTGAGAATCCTGATGTGATAAAGGATGGTGTTGATTGCTTAAAACGTCTTGAAGCGGATGATTATCAGGAAGGATTTTTGAATCGAATCAAAATACTTCCAAATGCTACAGAAGGACGACATTCATTGGCCAATCAGTGGGGTGCTTCTGTATTGGAAAGATATACAAGATCTAGTTCGTCTGTCATAGAGAAAATACCAACTATCCAAAAGGCAAGACGCACATTGTATTTTAAATACACTTTGGTTTCAACGTTGAATAAGAGTGAGCTTTCTGATATTATCAATAAGTCCCAAAACAAATTGGGAGAAAACAGGATTTCAGTCAATGCCAATGGAGCAAAGATTCTTCTAATTGATGACGAGGCTGATAGAGGGTGGAATGATGTACTTAAATCTATGATCAGAAACTATGGAGATTTTCAGACTATCAATGAACAGGTTTCTGATTATGAGCATTTCAGTGACGAAGCAAAGGGTTTGATAGCAAACGGAGACTTTGATTTGATTTTCCTTGATTTGCGTATGAATGGCGTTAAAGAGGAAAATATCTTTGAAGCCAACAAGTTTTCTGGAATGAAGATATTGAACAAAATTAAATCGCTCAATCAAGGCACACAGGTGATTATGTTCACAGCCTCCAATAAGATTTGGAATCTTAAACCATTGCTTGATGCAGGTGCTGATGGCTACTACGTGAAAGAATCACCTGAATATTTGTTTCCAGTAGAAGTCTCTAAAAATCAGACATTGGCTTTGCGTGATACGATAAATAAATGCTTGTCGAAAATATATCTGAGAGATGTATTCCGTAAGAAGGAATGTGTCCAAAATCATCTGAAAGGAGAAGACTGGGATGATGTTGTCAAACAACTTGATACAGCGTATCATCTTATCGTTAGAGCTAACAGTAAAGAGGAGTATGCGTTTGCTTACGTAGCTCTTGAACAAATTTTTGAGATGGTTAGCAAAAACCTCCTTTATAAAGAAGGAGATGATTATTATATCGAATCACCTTGGATAAAATGCAAATGGTGGAGCATTAAGAATGACAAACTTGAAGAAAATCATCCTAAAGACAAAAAGGATTACCCTCAATGGATGCGCATTACTTCATTATACTGTTATTTTTCAGATAGCCATTCTTATGATTTTGCTAAAAAAGTCAATAATCTAATTAATATAAGGAATGATTTCATTCATAATAATAAGATGACAGACATATATACACCTTCTGCATTTAGAGCATTGTTTGAGTTGATGTATGAGTTTTTGATGAAAATATGAAATTTTCATCAAAACGAACATTCTGTTCGCTCCTCCTTCATATCTTTGCCCAAAAGTTTAATGAATGTTGAACCTAAAATTGGATTGATATGAAGAAAATCATCATCTCTGCGTTTTTCGCTCTTGTAGGAACCTCTGCCTTCGCCCAGTATTATTCTGGTTCCTCAACGTCAGGTAGTACAGATATCTTTGGTAACACAACCACTACCCATAAGGATAACTATGGCCGTACTACTGGAACTTCCACAACTGGACAAACCGATATTTTCGGCAACACCACAACTGTTCACAAGGATGGCTATGGTCGCACTATTGGCACTTCTACAACTAGCCAGCCTGATATTTTTGGCAACACAACTACAACCCATAGGGATAGTTATGGCCGTGTTACAGGTACCTCTACTACTGGTGGTTCAGATATTTTCGGAAACACAACCACCACCCATAGGGATAATTATGGACGAACAACAGGTTCGTCGACTACTGGAAGCACTGATATTTTCGGCAATACAACCACTACCCATAGAGATAGCTATGGCCGTACTACAGGAACTTCTACAACTGGTCAAAAAGACATTTTCGGTAATACTACCACAAAACAGAGCAGTAATAACGGCAGTTCCGTTTGGACTTGGAAATAAGATATTCCTGTATTTATCTATAAATATAGTTTTTTGCATATAATAATCCCCTCTCAAAGAAAAATAGATATCTCTGAGAGGGGATTGCTTTTTGTATCAATACCAGCCGAAAAAGTAAGTATACCATCAGCATATCAGTGAGCTCTATTTCTAGAACATTACAAAAATTTTCACTTTCCCCGAAAAAAAATCTCATCTACGAAAAAAGGCTTCGTTCGGGCGTCATAATTTTGTGGCGTAATCAGAAAGGAAGTATGGCTGAGTGGACGGAGCCTTGGCAGACACGGTGTATGCGCAGGACTGAAAATCCTGAGAATGGGGTTCGAATCCCTGAGGCTCCACAAATTTTTAATTTGGTTTCGATAAAAAAAATCCTTATTTTTGCACAAAACAAAATCCTATGGAATTCTCTACTACAATAAACAAGGAAAAGAATGGCGCATTGCTGGCTTACATTTGTCAGAATGTGCCCGGGATTAATTTGCGCAAATTGCTGAAATTGGTTTATCTGATTGATGAGCGGTTTGTGATGAAGCGTTGTTTCCCCTTAACCTGGTTTTCGTATCAGGCGTGGGAGAAGGGACCTGTATCCCCAGAGGTCTACGATATAAAGAATGGTGCGTTTTCTGAGTTTGTAAGTTGCGAGAAGAATTCTATCGGAAAGAATATCATATCTCCAAAACAGAAAAACAATTATCTGTTAATCAAGGATATGGACAACTTCTCACAATATGAGATGAATTTGATTGATAGCGTTTTGTATGAATACAAAGACAAATCGGCTGACGAACTCTCCGACATTACCCACGCCGAGAATTCGCTGTGGACAAAAACCATAAATTCCTGCAATGTATTTTTCGTTGACGGCAAGTCTGACGTAGAAATTCATCTCTCGGATCTTAACGACACCGAAGACAAGCGGGAAACCTATTCAGAGGCTTTGGAATATATGCAAATTTGTTCGTAAAAATGCTGAAGGCTAAGAATATTATATATGGATATTGTCTGAAGACAACTCCAAACAAATTCAAATATCTGATTTCCATTTACAGAAGCGACGATTTGAATATAGTTGCGGTATTCCCCACTTCGCAAAGCCGTTCAAGTTCATTGTCTCCTGTCCACGGCGTTAATCTGCGCGACGGGAAGATTGTGTCTTACGTTTTCAAAAATGGCGTTGAAATAGGCTGTAAGCCAGATTCTGAAGAGCAATTCTCGTTTCCATTGGATACCACCATTCCTTTTGACTATTGTTTTTGGAATGACAGTCAGGAAGATATTCTGAAGAAATTTCAAGACCCGAAAGTGGTTGGAGTTTTGTCTGACAAGGAATACATTGAGTTGGTTTATGCTTTCCTGAAAAGTCCTTTGACTCCCAATCGTTTTCGTCCTATAATGGATGAAATCTTGCGTGAATATCTTGATAAATAATACTCCTGACTTACCCATAATTCAACAGCGACTGCAATCTGTTCTGAACCTTCGACAACACATTCTTGATTTCCTCGTAGTTTTCCTGAGTTTTTATAAGGGATATCGCCTGTCTGAGGAGGTCGCAGTCGTCGGACGACAGGGGCATTTCGGTGATTGAATAACCGGGCTCGGAATATCTGTAATAAATCTTGTCGTAAACCTCGATAGGGGCATTGTAGCCCAGTTTGTCGGACCTCATAATCTGAATATCCTTCTGAACGGTTCTGGCGCAGACACCCTTCACGATACCCTCCATATCATAGAGAGCGTCGGAGCAGGCGTCCACAAGGTCGTCGAGAGTCCACCGTCTGTATCTGTTTCTCAGGCAGTTGTCTATTGTCTTGTACCTTATCAAGGCGTTTTTGTTTGCTGGCATAGTTTTCTGAAGTTTCTGATTGATGAAAATTGGAATTGTCTTGGGCGGACGTTCCAAAATCCTGCGTATCAGAAAACTGACAAAAACTAATCTGGAAGTCCTACATAATCATTGCTACTAAATCGTGCGCTAAACTTTGAACTACGCACACGACTGCTGAGACCACAGCGTCGGAAACTATGGAAGGTGTAATATGCTGATATGTAGGTATCTGGTCTCATAATTTCTAAATATTCGGCCACAAAGATAATAATAATCTACGAACTCTTTTTGCGTAGATGAGGATTTTTATTTCTTTTCGTCCGTCTTTTCAGTATAAGTACAAAGATTTATACAAAAGTTTATACTTATACTGAATAAAAACAGCCAAAAGTTTGCACTTATACTGAAAAGAAAATGTTGTTGTATACATTAATAATTAACCAACATTTTGAGATTCCATACATATTTGGCCGAAAACATTTTGAGATTCCATACATATTTCGCCGAAAACATTTTGAGATTTCATACATATTTCGCTGAAAACATTTTGAGATTCCATACATAATATTTAATACAATGCTGTCTGTTAGAGATTTTTGTGTTTGTGTCAGATTTTTTCACTTTTTTCAAAAAAAATCCCAACTACGCAAAAAGATTTCGTACTGGCATTATAATTTTGCACCGTAATCAGAAAGGAAGTATGGCTGAGTGGACGAAAGCGGCACACTGCTAACGTGTTGAACTTGCAAAGGTTCCGGAGGTTCGAATCCTCCTGCTTCCGCTAATTTTTTTGAATGATAAAAACAAAAACAAGGCTCGTTAGTTCAGTGGATAGAATACGGTGCTACGGACACCGGGATCGGGAGTTCGAATCTCTCACGAGTCACTTGAAAAAAAATGGAGTTTTGGCAGACTTTTTACCCATAATTCAACAGCGACTGCAATCTGTTCTGAACCTTCGACAACACATATGAGAGGGAAAAATTTCTTCTCACTCCCTCCTCAGACTCTCGCTTGGATTTTCCCTTGCGGTTTTTAGGGCGTAGATTGATACGGTGGCGAGGACTACTGTGCTTACTATCAGGAGCGACACGGCGAAGAGCCAGAGGGGGATTTCTGACTGCTCGCTGAAGTTTTGGAGCCACTGATTGCCGAGGCTGTAGGCTATGGGCGCCGATATCAGAAAACTTGTGGCAAGGATTATCACATAGCGACGGCAGAAGAGGCCGATAATCTGCAAACTACTGCCTCCCAATATCTTGCGGATGTTGATCTCCTTGCGTCGGTACTCGCATTCAAACATTGTGAGGCATAGCGTGCCTATCAGAGTCATCAAAATCAAAGTGCCGGCCACTATCCAGATTCCTGCCATTAAGGTTCTGAAAGTGACATAGTTGGCTCCAAGAGCCTGGTCGTAGGGGGATACAATGATGTATTCGGAAGGGAATGCGCTATCAAGCCATTGGCTTATGAGAGCCGAGGTGGCCTTGAGGTCGGCTCCGGAAGAAACTCTAATTGTCATTTTGCTAAGCATAGTGTATGTGCCCAGCGACGTGAAGCCCTTGCTGTCTGTGATGGGGCATATCAGAAGCGACTCTACCTCACGGTCGTTGGTCCTCATAGAAGCCAGCCTGATATCCGCACAGACGCCCACCACGGTAGGGAGTTCGCTGTTGAGGGGCTTGCCTATTTCTATGAAAGGGTGCTCGCGGAGCATTGTCTCGTTCACTATCACGGCGTTGCTGTCATTAGGCTGATAACCCCTGCCTTTCAGGATCTTGAGGCCCATTACCTCGGGATAGTTTGGCGAGCAGGCCTCAAACGAGAACAGCATATTCTCACCGCTTGAGTGCGGACGGCTCATCACGGGATGTCCGTGGCTACGGCCAAGCAGAAACTGCGAGAACGCCACACCCTCCACTCCGTCGATCTGCTCAATGGCCTTGCGTACCGAGTCGGCGCGGTCTATCACAGATGTAGGGAGTTCCACGAAAAGCAGGTTGTCCTTCTGAAAACCATAATCGGCCTCCAGCAGATACGTCATCTGCCTCTGCTGAATCCATACGAAAGGCGCTATCACCAAGGTACTTGCAAATTGCAACAGGATAAGGCAGGTGCGGAAAATCCTGCCCTTGGGCGATAGTCCGTAAGACCCCTTTACGGCCAGTGCCGGGGCAAACGATGTGCAGAACCACGCCGGATAAATACCCGCCGTTAGACCCATAAAAACACTAACGACAGCAAGTTGCGCTATTATTCCCATATTATCGGACAATGCGAGGGATCCGCTGGTGATTTGGGTAAGCGAGCCTGACAGCACCATTAAATGCACCCACAGCAGACCCAGGCAAAATGCTGTCAGCGACAATGCCACACTCTCCATAATGAGCGATAGGCGTAGGGATATATTGCTACTGCCCAGTATCTTGCGGATGTTGATACTGCGTATTCTCGACGGCGCCTGTGCGAGGGTGAAGTTGGCGAAATTCACCAGCGCCACTATCAGTATCAGCATTACAGAAAACTCCATAAGGAATGTGAACATTTTGGATCCGAAGTCGGTCTGCGATTCCACGTTTGATGTGAAAGTGGCCGACAGCGGGGTAAGTCTGAACTGCACGTCAGGAACAAAATCATCGGGGTATTCACCCACAAGTTCGGGCATATCGTTGAACTTATTCAAGAATGCATTTGCAAGTATCTGTTTAATCCTGCTGGTGTCGCTGGCATTGGGCACGCGCACCAATATCTGAAGGTCGTAGTTGGTAGGTGGCTGATTCTCAGGTATCATTATGCGGAAAATATTGCTGGCGCCCAGTATGTTCTCGTCTATATTGTCCACCACTGATGCTATTTTAATTCCGCCGTCGCGGAAGGGGATTTCCTCCCCAACGATGTTCTCACGGCCAAAGTGACGCATTGCGAACTTCCTGGTAACCACTATCTTGCCCTTGTCGAGAGAGTCAATAGAGCCGTGCAGAATCTTGACACCCACAAAGTGGAACCATTCTGGAGTCATATCGTCTATCCATACACCGCACCATTTGCCCTGGTCCATTACCTCGTACCTGGCCCGGTAACTGCTGAAAGCGGAGGCCTCGGATACGCATTCTATCTGCCTTACGGAGCGGAAGATGTCGTAGGTGAGGTTGCAACCCCAGTTGTTGTAGAGGTCGTTGCTCTTGATTTCCAGACGGTAACAGTTTTCGTAATCGGGAATGGCGTGGTTGAATGTTTTGCCGAAAACTATCTGAGTGATAAAGAAATACAAAGTGGTGAACGCCACCGACAACCCAATGATATTGAGCGCCGTGGCCACACGAAATTTCCTTATGGTGAACAAAAATGACTTGAACATAAATTTTATTTTTTGGAGACGTCGCTTCGCTCAAAATTTAACAAAAATCTTTTTAAAATTCTTATAATGTTTGGCCCGAAATCTTGGGCAAAAATCATTCAAAAATTTTTCGGTCCCTACGGGACCACGCAAATAATGGTTAGTCCCGTCCCGTTAGGGACAAAAAGATTTTTGTAAAATTTTCGCCCTAAATTTCGGGCGAAATATGATTTTAAAATAATTTTAAAAAGATTTTGAGCGAAGCGACGTCTTTAAATTTAATTTCGTCGAACTCACGAAAAGAACT
>JAZQPB010000146.1:0-5407 GCA_045628165.1 Bacteroidales bacterium
GATGGCAATGGTGAGGAACAAGACGAAATATGATGCTGAAGCCTATGGCAAAAGTGCTAATCTACATAATACCCAAATGACGCCAGAATTTTTTTGAAAAAAAGTTCTGATTTTATTTGGAAATTAACATAGAATACGGCCTTGCCACGTCTCCACGTACATACAATGTATCGGAGACGGACGGACGGCCGTCTCTACATTACGCAATAGAAAAACGGCTGTCCCAAAGACAAATTCTTTGAGGCAGCCGTTTTTGTTTCGTCATTGTTCCTCGCCAGTTTTCAGTATCTGTAAAGCCTGAAATGCTGTATCTGGAATGCTCCGTATGGAATCCTAACATGACGGCCCTGATGGGTCTGGTCGCCGTTGAGGTGGCGTAAAATTTTCATGCTGTTGTCGTCCATAATCTCCACCTCCTCGCATTTGGCCAGGCCTATGCGTGCGTCGCCCTTCTGCCATGTGGCGCTCTTGGCCTCGGCGGGGCTGTACGTAATCACCACAGAGCTTCCTATCGCCAGATAATCCTCCTTGCCGAGCCTGATGATTATGCAGGCGGCCTCGGGCCATTCAGGATCCTTGGCGCCCGGTTCCCAGCCAAGCGAGTAGCTGTGCTTTATGGTAAGGCGGATATTGTCGGCGGTTACTATGCTCTCCTCGCGGTGTTCGTTGTCGAGCAGTACTGCCTGCATGTCATTGCCGCCCTGCCGCTCTATTATCAGCCTTTCTGCCTGATTTAGAAGTCTGTATGATGATGCCAGCGGGGAAAGATTGCTTCCTCCGTTGCCCGAAAACGCGTTCAGCTGGTCGTCCTGCGACAGATCCATCCCCCGCCAGTCGTTCTGCTGAGCGGATTTTGTGAGCGGATAGTCCTCTATGCTGAATGGACAGAAACCCATTGCCCCGTGGTGTCCGAAAGCGTATAGCGCATACATCGCGTCCTTGTCTTCCAGCCTTATCTCGGGCACAAAGAGTGGATTGTTGCTGAGGTGGTATTTGTTCAGCCAGTCCTTGAGTCCCTTGTCGTAGATATCCACGCCCAAAACATCTATCGACGGCGCGCCGCAGTGCCATAGGTCTATCAGGTGAGCCAATGGCCCGCCCGAAGGATATTCTCCGGGTTTCCTTCCTCGGCTGTTTAGCGCCACGTTCACATACATCGGCAGGTTGTAAATCTTGCGTCCGGCATCAGCCACCTGCTCCACATACGTTGCGTAGGTCCAGGTCTGGAAAATCTCCTCGGTGTATATGTCGTCGCCAAACATCTCTGCCCACGTTGCACCCGGCTTCGTGTCCCTTATCTTCTCCTTCAGGTATGGGTGCAGAGATTTTCTGTTGCGGCTGATATATGCCGTAAGTTGCTCCGGCACAGCGCTGTTGTACATCTTGGTGGCATCGGCGGAGTAGTCGCGCGGCACGTCTATCATGCCTATCTCGTTCTCCACCTGAATCATTATTACAGTCTGCTGTTCGCGGTCGTTGTCGGCCAGGTGCTGCATTATCCTGCAGAAAGCCTTCTTATCGGCCTCCAGCACGTTTTTGCTCAGCGAGCTTGCCTCCTCCACGGGTTTGCCCTCGGGAGTGTGAGCCCTCGGAAACCTCTTGCAGTCGCGCTTCAGCCATTCCGGGGCATAGCAGCTCATGCTGTTTTTCCAAGCGCCGAACCACAGCAAAACCACTTTCAGGTTGTTTTTGCGAGCTGATAGCAGGATATTGTCGAGCGTCTCCATGTTGAACTTTCCTTCCTCGGGCTCTATCAGTTCCCAGGTTATGGGAGCTAATACCGTGTTTAGTCCCAGTTTGCGGAGGTGGCTGAAAGTCCTCTCCACATCGTCGGCGGTGGAAGCCGATGAGTTTCCCAATTCGCCGCCAATCATAAGCATGGGCTTGCCTGATGCCACAATATGGGCGGTGCTACCGTTGGTTTCCAAAAATGGTTGGCCATTAGCTGCCATGCCCATGCCGCAGGCCAATGCAAGGATAATGTTTCTCAATTTTCTCATATTACGTAATTTGGATATAAAAAAATGACACGGATAATTTTCGTTATCAGTGTCATTTTGTAGTTTTTTTGTATCAGCTGATATCATTATTTATTATATCAGCTGATGGCGTTATTTCCTTATTTCTTGCAGGTGTCGAGCAATGTGGCCATCTGAAGCTGAAGCTCCTTTGCCTTCTCGCCGGCTACCTTGGCGAAGTCCTCGCCGTTGGATGCGTAGATTATTCCGCGCGATGAGTTTACGAGGAGTCCGCAATTCTCGTTCATACCGTACTTGGCAACTTCCTCGAGGCTTCCGCCCTGTGCGCCAACGCCGGGTACAAGCAGGAAGTTCTTTGGGGCTATCTTCCTGATGCCCTCAAACTTGTCGGCCTTGGTGGCACCGCAAACGTACATGATGTTCTGCTCGGAGCCCCACTGCTGACCGTATTTGAGGGTCTTCTCGTAGATGAGCTCGTTGGTCTCAGCATCCTTTACGTACTGATAGTCGGCTGCCGAAGGATTTGATGTGAGCGCGAGGATTATTGACCACTTGCCCTCGTACTCGAGGAATGGGGCCACCGAATCCTTGCCCATGTATGGGGCGAGAGTTACGGCGTCGAAAGGCATCTCCTGGAAGAAAGCCTTTGCGTACATCTTGCAAGTGTTGCCGATGTCGCCACGCTTGCAGTCGGCTATGAGGAAAATCTCAGGGTATTTCTCCTTGATGTATTTTGCGGTTTTTTCGAGCGCCATCCAGCCCTTGATGCCCAACGACTCATAGAAGGCGGTGTTTGGCTTGTATGCCACTGTAAAAGGCGCTGTGGCGTCAATTATTGCCTTGTTGAAGGCGAATATTGGGTCTTCCTCGCTCAGGAGGTGCTGTGGTATCTTGTTGATATCAGTATCCAGACCTACGCAGAGGAAGGATTTCTTCTGCTGGATCTGTGTGGCGATTTCGTTGTAATTCATTGTTAAGTGTTGAAATGTTGAAGTGTTGAAATGTTTGAGCGTTTCAACGTATACCTTTTATTAATCTACTCTTGAGAATTTCTTAATGACGATCTGATATGGACAATCATTTTTAGAATTTCCTCATTTTCTTCATAAAGCGGTTTTAATCTTTTTTCTTCCATTATGCCACTTTCGATGAGTAGTTCTATCCAGTACATAGATTCGTCTGTTTCCTCAATCACAATACTTATTTTGCTGATGCATTCGTTTTTTGAACGTGCTCGGCAAGCTGCCCTGTAATTTGCTCCAACAGAAGTCGCAGAGCGTAATAATTGTTTGCCTATTACATATGCCTCTCCTGTTTTGGGAAGGGCTTGATACAATTTTATTACGCGTAGTGCAAAATCCTTTGTGCGTTTTTTCAGACTTTCTCTATATTGTATTTGTTGGTCTGATAATGGCATGATTGTTAAGTGTTGAAGTGATGAAGTGTTGAAATGTTGAAGTGATGAAATGTTGATGCGCTCAATCACTTCAACATTTCAACACTTCAATCACTTTACTAGAGTCCTGATTCTTTCAAACGTTCTGCGTTTTCAGCAATCTGGAGTTTCTCGATGAGCTCATCAATCTCGCCGTCCATCACGATAGGAAGGTTGTAGAGGGTGAGGTTGATGCGGTGGTCGGTAACTCGCGACTGTGGGTAGTTGTAGGTACGGATCTTGGCCGAGCGGTCGCCGGTGGAAACCATTGTCTTGCGCTGAGATCCTACCTTGTCGAGATATTTCTGATACTCGATGGCGTAGAGGCGTGAACGGAGCTCGCGCATGGCCTTCTCGAGGTTCTTTATCTGAGACTTCTCGTCCTGACATGTAACAACCAATCCTGTAGGGATGTGGGTGAGTCGGATGGCTGAGTATGTGGTGTTTACAGACTGACCACCAGGACCTGACGAGCAGAATGTATCCTTGCGAACGTCTGACTCCTTGAGGTCAACGTCGAACTCGCCAGCCTCAGGCAATACTACTACTGATGCTGCCGATGTATGGATACGGCCCTGAGTCTCGGTATCAGGCACACGCTGTACACGGTGAACGCCCGACTCGTATTTCATGATTCCGTAAACGCCCTCGCTTGATGATGAAACGGTGAACACGATTTCCTTGTAGCCACCCATGGTGCCCTCGGTGAAACGTGTAACCTCCACCTTCCAGCGGCGCTTCTCGAAGTATTTGCAGTACATACGGTATAGGTCACCGGCAAAGAGGGCCGCCTCGTCGCCACCTGTACCTCCACGGATTTCGAAGATTGCGTTTTTCTCGTCCTCGGGGTCCTTGGGCAGGAGCATCAGCTTTATTTCCTCCTCGCGTGCGGGCAGCGACTCTGTGAGCGAGTTCATCTCCTCCTTGGCCATCTCGCGCATTTCCTCGTCCTTCTCCTCGGCGAGTATCTGCTTGGCCTCCTCTATGTTGGCGAGGATTTTCTTGTATTCGTCGTAAGCCTTTATGATAGGCTCCAGGTTCTTGAATTCCTTGTTGAGGGCCACGTAGCGCTTCATATCCGACATCACATCGGCCGAGTTCACTAGCTCTGATACCTCGTCGAAACGCTGCTTAACGCCTTCAAGCTTTGTTAAAATAAGATTTTCTGCCATTTATATAAAGTGTAAAGTATATAGTTTAAAGTGTAAAGATTTTAGTTTGAAGTTTATAGTTTAAGGTTTAAAGTGTAATGAGCCTCCGATGTAACAGAGTCTTTAAACTTTACACTTTACACTTTAAACTATCTCCCCACTTTCAACTATCTATAATTAAAAGTGCCCTTGTCGGACTTGATGGTTACATTCTTTTCGTCGGCGGCCTCGCAGTAGCCGATTATCTGAGCGTCCACGTTGAACGACTTGGAGATCTCGATGATGGCCTGTGCTGTCTCCTTGTCGGTGTAGAACTCGAAACGGTGACCCATGTTGAATACCTTGTACATTTCTTTCCAAGGTGTCTTGCTCTGCTCCTGGATGAGGGCAAAGAGTGGTGGCACTGGGAAGAGGTTGTCCTTTACTACATGGATATTCTTGATGAAGTTGATTACCTTGGTCTGAGCGCCGCCCGAGCAGTGGATCATTGCGGAAATCTTGTTGCGGTATTTCTCCAATACCTTCTTTACGATAGGTGCGTAGGTACGGGTGGGGGAGAGGACGAGCTTGCCTGCGTTTACGTCAACACCGGCTACTTTGTCGGTCAACTTGCAAGAGCCAGAATAAACGAGGTTCTCGGGTATCGCGTGGTCGTAGGTCTCAGGGTACTTGTTGGCAACGTCCTTGCAGAATACGTCGTGGCGAGCTGATGTCAAACCGTTGGAGCCTGTTCCGCCGTTGTACTCGGTCTCGTATGTAGCCTGGCCGAATGATGCAAGACCCACGATAACGTCGCCGGGCTTGATGTAAGTCGGAGGCCAAGCGGTCTTAGGAAGACAACA
>JAZQPB010000147.1:0-9179 GCA_045628165.1 Bacteroidales bacterium
CAGAATTGAATTGCTTGTAAAACTTAAGAGAGTTCACGCCTATAAATACATTTCTTTCCATACCGCAAAGGTAGGAATTAATAAAGACACAACTTGAATTTTAACAAATTTTAGTGCGCACTAAGCGCCTATACCTATTTATTTATTTCTTTTCCCGATTAATGCCAATCCTGAAATTTGGTGGCGTAATTCTATGTTGGAGAATAATCTGCCCTTGCCGGTCTTCAACACAGAGGGAATGTTCTCGATTACATTCTATCGTTCCAAAAATGTCGGAGATGAGTCTAATAATGTCGGAGATATCCAAACTGGATGTAACCTCTCGTCAGCGTGAGATTCTCTTGCTGATTAATGCTAATCCTGAAATTTCGGCGGTCAAAATTGCACAGGCGTTGTCGGTTAGTTCAAGGACGATAGAGCGAGATATTGTCGCATTGCGTGGAAAGGGTGTGCTGGTAAGGAATGGCGATGAGAATTCTGGATATTGGGAAATTGTGGTTTCTGAGTAGTTGTCATATATCAATAAACAACACAAAAAAAATCCGAAGTTCCACTTTCAGAACTTCGGATTTTCTTGTTCTCCTTACGGTTGTAAACCTTCTTGGATTTCTTGATTTTTGTAGGACGGGTTGAGATCAGTTTTCCGTGCTCGGCGATTTCTCTTTCGCGGTCGGCCTTCTTGACAGCGTTCACATAGTCAAGGACCTGGTTTTTCTTAGTCTTCTTGCTCATAATAATTTTTGTATTTTGTTGATTATTACGGGCGCAAAGATATATCAAGAAATTGAATTCGCCAAAAAAAATTCGCCTTTCCTTACAATAGTGCGGTCATATAGACTGGTATGTATTCCATATTGTTCTCTATTCTTAAATCCTTTGTATATACAAGATATTTGTGCGAAATTCTTTCTGAGAACTTGGCGCAGAAACGGTCTATCGAGGCGTGGGTTTTGTAGCCTGATGATTTTACCTCAATGGGGCAAATCTTGAATTCTCTGGATAAAAGAAAATCTATTTCGTAACTCTTGTTGGATGTCTCGCTTGGAAAAGTGTAATAGAACAGTTCGTTTCCAGAGGCTTTTAGTTCTTGTGCTACCACATTTTCGTAAACATATCCGAGGTCTGCGCTCAGTTTGTCGTTTAGGAGTTTCTGATATATGATATTGTCAGTAGTCTCCTTGTCCTTGAAGGCGAGGGTTAAAAACAATCCCGTGTCGCATAGATACATTTTGTATCTTGACGTGTTTTTTGACAGGGCAAATCCAACATTAGGGTCGTTGGAATGGTAGGCTATGTTTACAACCTTGCTGTTGCCCATTTCGAAAATCAGTTCTTCTGTTTTCTCAGACCTGGTCTCCAATATGCTGTTGGCGTTGTAGCGCAAAGCATTGCTACTCAGTTGCGAAGGTATTGCCTCAAAGAGTCTGGAGATACTTCCTGTGCTGTCTATTTTGTAGAAATCCTCCGAATATAGGTTTATTATATTCCTTTTTACAATGTCGACAGCGCTCAAATTGTTGGTCTCCAGATATTTGTTTATTGCCTGGGGCATTCCGCCTACAATCATATATAGTCTGAAATCTCTCAGCAACGATCTGTTTATCGAGTCTCCAAGTGATAGTTTTTTGCTGAAGGCATTTCTCAGCATATTGAATGTAACCTCGTCGCCCAAAGCCCATTTAAATTCCTCGTAGTCAAGGGGAAACATATCAATCCTTGTTTCTTCGGAGGGGATTATTATGTCTTTTATGTTTTTGCGGATCGACAAAAGCGAGCCTGTTTCTATATAGTCGTAGCGCTTGTCCTTTACCAGATGTTTTATTGCCTGTCTGGCTTTGGGACATTTTTGTACTTCATCGAAAATTATCACAGATTTACGTTCTGTAAGGTTCGCTTTGTATATGAATTGCAACTTGAAGAAAAACGAGTCCAAATCACTCATATTGTCAAACAATTCAAAAACCTCGTCTTTGGCTATCGAAAAATCTATCAAAATGTAGTTTTGATATTCATTTTCAGCAAATTGCAAGGCCACAGTTGATTTGCCGACACGTCTTGCCCCTTGTATCAGCAAGGCTGTTTCGCCATTGGAATTGTTTTTCCAATCCAGCATTTTAGAGTATATTTTCCTCTTGAATATCTTATCTGCCATATTTTCAGTGTTTTATACTGCAAAGATAATGCTTTGTTGCAAAATCCACAAATTTATTTCGCCAAAAGTCCGCAAAATCCACAAATTTATTTTGCCAAAAGTCCGCAAAATCCACGAATTTTCAACTCAGCATATAAATGTCCCTTCCTCTTTTGCCCTCGTCGGCGTAGTGGACTTCGTTGGGCTTGTATTCTTGAGGTTCCAGTTCCTCGGGATGTAATTTCAGCCATTCTTCCATACTCATACCGTCATCCTCATCTTCTTCCTCTTCGAGACCCTCGAGATCGTCGAAATCCTCTTCATCTTCCAATTCCTCCTCTTCCTCTATCCATTCCTCGTCGTCGACCAAATCCTCGTTGTCGGGTTCGTCGAAATCTATTTCGTTGGCAGAGCCGGCCATAATTACGTTTTCGTCGCCATACATTTCCTTTCGGCGGGCGCGTCTTAGTTCCTCGGTGTATTCGTCGGAGAGGATTTCGGACTCCATTTCGCGGATGAAGTCGAACTGGGTGGTTACCTTGATTTTGTCGGGATCGAGGTCCATTCTGCGGAAATCGTTCTCGTTGTCGCCCTGATAATGAGGGATGTAGTATTGGTCCACAATCGTTCGCGGAAAGTGGATGAGGAACTGACGGCGGAGGCGCGATATTTTCTGCGGTATCAGCTCCGAATATGGCTCCAAAACGTTCTTGACGCTCTCCTTGAGTTTGTTGAGGTCGGTGCGGTTCGACAGCATTTTGTAAATCTCGAACATTGGCTTCTGGTAATTCTCTAAATATCTGAAAGATACGCCTCTGCGGTAAATCAGAAACATATAATAGAAAGCCCTTGTGAGCGGGTCTATTTTCACCTCCTCGTTGCCAAGGTCGGAGAGATAAAACCGTACGACTCGGGTCTTACTACATAATCGTACTCGTTGAAAATCAGACGGCTGAGGTCCTTGGCGTCGTCCAGAGTATGGAGCGCGAAACGGTAAAGTTGATACTGGTTTTCGGAGAACGACACTATTGCAAAAGCGTTGTATATTTCGAGGTCGGGCCCGTGAAACTCTATGTCGTTGTTGCGGAGTATCTGCCAGAAATTGTATGCGTAGTTTGCCTTCGATTTCTCTATCAGAGCGCTGATTTCCTGAGGGTTGGCGTGGTATTGCTTTTCAAGTATTATCCTCAGGTCGTGGTCCGAGACGGTTTGCCTTGGGTTCACGAATTCCAGTTCCAGGTCTATGAAATCCTGTGTCAGGAGGTTGATGTTTTCGGTGATAACTTCCTGGTTCTCAGATGTAAAATTATTGCTGTCGTCCACCACATATACCTTGTTGGCAGGCAACATTGGGGTTCTTAGTAGCAAAAGTCCTTCGTAGTACATAGTTTTTTAGTTTGTGTTATTTCAACCCAATATTAGGATTTTTTTGTCGAACTGCCAAAAAAAACTTTTGCAACGTTGCAAAGCGTTGGTTCTTGATGTATGGTTTCGGATTTTTTTTTGTATTTATTCGTCAAGAAAAATGTGGATTTGTGTCTGATTTTTGAGAAGAAGCACCTGATTAGGAGTTTGTTTTTACGGAATTTTTATTATTTTTGCTCTTTATTAATAGAAACACATTATGAGTGAGATAAGTCCAAATTTAGAAATATCCACCGAGAAAATATTCTCGGATGTATGCAATATCATAGACGATTCCAGAACTCGGATTGCCGTTTATGTGAATTCGGAGGTTTGCCTTACACGTTGGTATGTCGGCAAGCGTATCAAGGAGGATGTCCTTTATAACAAACGTGCTGAATACGGCAAACAGATTGTCAAGAACTTAGCAGTAAGACTAACAGAGCGTTATGGCAAGGGTTGGGGTTATGAGTGTTTAAAACAAAGTATAAGGTGCTTTGAATATTTCTCTCAAGATGAGATTGGGTACGCAGTGCGTACCCAATTCAGTTGGTCTCATATCAGGTCCTTGATGGGAGTCAAAGATCCGCTTGCGCGTCAGTTTTATATGGAGATGTGCAAGATAGAGAAATGGGGCACAAGGACATTGGATGAGAAGATTGATTCACAGTTATTTGAGCGTACTGCAATTAGCCGTAAGCCAGAGGAACTCATCAAGAAGGAATTGCAGGAGGTTCGCACTAAAGGCAATGTAACTCCTGATCTGGTTTTCAAGAGCAGTTATTTCCTTGATATGCTGGGACTTCCTGATTATTATAGTGAGAGTGATTTGGAAAACAGTATCATAAATCAGATAATGGATTTCATAAAGGAACTGGGACCTGATTTTGCACTCGTTGACCGTCAGAAACGAATTCCAGTAGATTCTGTTGATTATTATCTAGACCTTCTTTTTTATCATAGAGGTCTCAGACGTCTTGTGGCTATAGATTTGAAGATTGGGAAATTCAAGCCTGCATACGAGGGTCAGATGCTTCTGTATCTCAGGTATTTGGATAAGAACGACCGCAAGGAGTGGGAGGAGTCGCCTATTGGATTGGTGCTGTGTTCAGAGGGGAATACCGAGCACGTGGAATATATGATGCTTGGCGACAATTCGCAGATTCGTGTGGCTCAGTACTATACACAGTTGCCTGATAAGAAACTACTTGCAGAGCGCCTTCAGCGAGCAGTCAAGATTGCCAAGGAAAATTGCAAGTATAGGGAAGAGGATGTTTAATATCAGCGCCAGACCTGCGGTCTTCGGCGCAATCGGTTAATGAATGTACTGCCTTCCAGGCAGGGCGTGCGCTGATTTTCGTCAGTGCGTTGCACGGAGTGCAATACTTTGAGTAGCCGATGGCATACGCTTGCGGATGCCGTCGGTGATTTGATGATTGTGGATGTCGTTTATCCCACACACAAAAAAGTCATATCAAAAATACTCCATACAACGGCACGGACTTTATTCCGTTTTCCATTCCGAAATTCTTGCTTGATATTCGTATAGAGTATTTCGGGGAGAATTTTTTCATAAAACTTGTAAGGCTTCGGGCTAGTACATTGTCGGCGCTTTTTACCTCTATGGGGATTATGTCGCCATTGATGCAGGTAACGAAATCAATCTCCGCACTGTCTCTCTCGGTCCAGTAAAAGAGGCCGTAACCCTTGCTTCGGAGTTGCGCGTTCACATAATTCTCGGTAAGGCCTCCCTTGAAATTGTTCATAAATGGGGAACTGCCCATAATATCGCCCATTAGAATGTTCTGAGAAGCACAGCACAATCCTGTGTCGTTCATATAAAACTTGAAATCAGACAACGATCTGTAAGCATTCAGCGGAAGCATTATCTGGTCCAGCCTGTAAACCTGATTGGCCACGCCTGCAAGGTTCAGCCATTCTATAGCGGATTCAAACTCGCTGGCACGGCCTCCCGTCTTGATGTATTTGTATTGGAATTTTGTGTTCTCTTTCGACAACTGGGTACTGATATTCTTGTAAACGATTCTTGTTTTGGGAATCTCGCTTTGCTTGTTGTATTTGCCCATATCGTTGAGGTAGGCGTCGAGAATGTTGGAGAGTTTCTCTTGAACAAGAACCGAATTCCTGGTTTTTATGTAAGTTTCCACAGCCTCGGGCATACCGCCTACGTATAGATAAACTTTGTAATATTCCAATGCCTTAATATGGAAAGCCTCGTTCAATGGGGTGTTGTTATCGAATGATTTCCTGATTTCGTCGATAAGGAATTCCTCGTTGTTGGCCATAAGGAATTCCTCGAAATCCAGCGGAAACATATCCATAAACTGAACCTTGCCCACTGGAAACGAACTGATGCCTCTGTTTACGGAGACGCCAAGCAAGGACCCCAACGAAATAACGTGATATTCCGGGGCGTCCTCGCAGAAATATTTCAGTGATGTTATTGCTTCGGGGCAGGCCTGTATCTCATCGAAAATCAGCAATGTGGTGCCTGGATTTATTATTGTATGATAATATTCCGAAAGTTTTTGGATTATCGTCTTGGGATTCAGATCGTCGAAAAATGAAGACAATACCTGTTGCCTCTCAAAATTTAGATAAACGCAGTTCCCGTATTCCATATCGGCGAATATATTCACGATATATGTCTTGCCAATCTGCCTTGCGCCTTGCAGTATCAATGGTTTACGGTGCTCGGAATTCTTCCATTCCTTCAGTTTATTTATAATCTTCCTTTCCATACAAAATCTAATTTTCCGCAAAAATGCAAATTTTATATCAAAAATCGCACTTTTTTGTGTTAATTTTTATCCCAAAATCACACTTTTGCGGAAATTTATTTACCACTTGGGCAGATTATGTGATATTGTGACAAATATTCACAGATTTTTTTTGTGAAAAATGGAACATTATCTGAGATAATTCGTATATTTGCGAAGACATTAAATAGAAAAGCGTTACAAAGTTTTGTTTTGATTTATTGAAACGTAGGAAATTTCGGTAATTCTATGTCAGACGAAACAGAAGAATGCTATAGATATGGTACGTCTACGCCTTGTGTACGGAGGGCACTTTGTGCCCTTTCGTTCACTAAAGGCTTGTATTCATATAAGTGGGCATTTACTCTGCAAGTTTATATAGAATGGTTTTCCTACGACCTCAATAAGTAAACGAGCATTGTAGGTGCCTACGTTTTTTTTATATGTGTTTAAATCTCGGAATTGGGCGCCTGACGGGGGATTAATAGGATTGAATTATGAAGAAAATATTGATGGCGCTGATGTTTGCATTGATATTTGGGAATGTTAGCGAGGGACAAGTGGTTAATAGTGTCGCTGGATTAGAATTTGTTTGTTTGGTATTCAATTCTTGTTGCTTTATTCATTGCTATGTTGGTCTATCACAACAAAAAAATAGCCAAAGAAAAACAAATTGAACTTCAAGTAGAAAAGGAAAAGAATGAAACTCTGAAGGAAAAACTATTGAGGCTTTGTAATCCTAAGAATTTCATAGAGAACTATGATAAAGATAAGGTTGATAAATCAAATATGATCTATCCTCAGATTTTGAATTGCGAGTCTGAAGAGGAACTTTATCGTCTTGCCGATTTGGCTGTAAAGGATTTAGGAGTAAATCTTATTAACTCAACAAAACTTGAAGAGTTGATAAAGAAATCCAATCCTCAAAATTTTATGGATCCATATCAGCCTGAAAAAGTATCTGTTGCGAATGAATTGTTTGCAAAATTAAAAGAAGGTAATTTGTCTTTCAAAGAGTTTGAGGATTTGGAGAAAAAAGTCAATGAATTAAATTCTTAATTTTCTTCTCCCCGGGTTACCTTTTCTGACATTGCGCTATTAACTATCGTAAAACAATTAAAAACATTACGATTATGAGAAAGCATATTTTGTTGGTATTGATTATGATTTTGGTGTTGTCAATGAATTGTCTTGGTCAGATAATTTGTTATACAACAACTAGCCTCAATGTCAGAAAAGGACCTTCTACTAATTACGGCATTCTTGGCACTGTGCCTGTAAATACTCAGGTTACTATCAGCGAATATGATTACAATGAGTATCAGTGGCTTCAGGTTGAATATAATGGACAGACAGGCTATATAAATACAAAGTATCTCTCGCGTGAGAAAACCGTAAAGGCAAGAATCAATTCAAGCAATTATAGTTGGACTTCCAATTCGTCGTCCAGTTATTCCCATTCCTCGTATTCAAAATCTTCTTCAAATAGTAATGGAGGTGGCGGTTATTATACCAATTGCGACGGTCAGAGAATTCAGCGACCTACATATTATAATTCCCGTCCAGCAGGTGCTACCGCTATTTGCCGTGATGGTACATATAGTTTCTCAACTCATCGCCGTGGAACTTGTTCCGGTCACGGAGGCGTTCAGGCGTGGTTGTAGTTTTACTTGAAAATTCTACTCACAAAACAAAAAAAACTCCGAAGTTCCACATTCAGAACTTCGGATTTTTTATGTGTACACCCGACAGCACCAGACCTGCGGTCTTCGGCGCAATCGGTTACTGAAAGTACTGCCTTCCAGGCAGGGCGTGCGCTGATTTTCGTCAGCGCGTTGCACGGAGTGCAATACTTTGAGTAGCCGATGGCATACGCTTGCGGATGCCGTCGGAGTTGTGATGATTGCGGATGCCGTCGGTATTGTAATGGTTGCGGATGTCGTATCACACCCACAAATAAAAAAACAATCTATTTCCCCACTCTTCCAATCAATGTCTCGGGATTCATTCTTGTATCCCAGATGTCAACGATGTATATATTGTTGTCCTGAATACGATATATGATTTTGTTTTTATTATTAATCATTATATATCGGTATTTTTCGGGTCTGTGGATGAGCAAATGTTCCAATGCGCCTATTGTAGGATTCCCCGAGAGAATTTTTCTGCATTTTACGTATTGTTTTCCAAATTTTTCTGCCGATTTTTGTCCCCAGTTTTCATAGATGTAATTTGCAATACGTATGGCTTGGATTCTTGCTAAAGGTAAAATGATTACGTTCACGATGCCATTGATTTTATGTATGCAAATAGTTCGTTTTCAAATTCTTCTGATGGAATCCCCTTGCCTTCTGCGATGTCTTTTTCTGACTGATCGATTCGGGCATTTATCTCTGCCATTGATAGCGCGCGCCCGTTGATGTCGCAGGGAATGTATTCTTCTTCCTCTTCCAATAGCGATTCGGTTTCTGCTATCCCAAATGCTGTTTCAGGCTCTGCGCAGACATTTTTCTTGCTGTCCGCCAACATTTCCTTGATCAGTTTGTTGGCATATTTCTGCAATTCGCTTTTCAGCCATTCTATGTCTGTCCCGTCTGGAACCTCGAGAGTTATTGTTATTGTCTGCATATTCTATTTCGTTTTTATGGTGGCAAAAGAATATATTTTTTCTTGAATTTTCAAATTTTTTTTACTACCTCACCCACTTGCTAATCTCCACTTTTCCGTCAAACATTTCTGCCTTTCGGATGTTGGATGTAGAAACCTTTTTCCCGAGGAGGAATTTGTCGATAAATGCCTCTACCTCAGGGTATTGTTCTTTGTGGAGTTGACAGTGTGGATGTCCGCCCTTGATGGAATAGCCC
>JAZQPB010000148.1:0-25314 GCA_045628165.1 Bacteroidales bacterium
CCAACTTCTTCCCTAACCATTGCGCAAATTTCAGATTCAATTTCATTAATCTTCACTCGCCCTTGCGCTCCCTCCATTCGTTAGGAGGCATTCCGTAAAGCTCCTTGAACGACGACACATAGTACGAGCTCTGCTTGAAACCTACTTTCTGGGCTATCTCGGTGATGCGGAGACTGGTTTCGAGAAGGAGTTTTTCGGACTGCTTGAGCCTTACATTCCTTATGAAAATGCTTGCCGACTGGTTGGTTTTCTCCTTGAGCTTTCGGTGAAGTCCTGTACGGCTGATGCCCACCTCGCGGCAGATCTCGTCGATGGAGAGGTCGGGGTCGGCTATGCGCTCGTTGATAACCTGCATCAGGCGCTCCATGAATTTGTCGTCGTAGTCCTCGGCCTCTATCTGCTCCAGGCGCTCCTCCTGAAGCTGCTGACCCTGATATGTGTTTCTCAGCTGCTGGCGCAGGAGTATCAGGTTGTGGATTTTCTGACGCAGTATCTTTATGTTGAACGGCTTGGTGATGTATGCGTCGGCGCCTATGCCGAGCCCCTGGAGGGTGGATTCCTCGTCGGCGCGGGCCGTAAGCAGCACTACCGGAATGTGTGCCAGCTGGATGTTTTTCTTGAGCTTGCGGCAGAGGGAGATTCCGTCCATCTCGGGCATGGTGACATCGCTCAAAATGGCGTCGGGCGGCTTGGAGAATATCAGCTGAAGCGCCTCCTTGCCGTTGGTGGCGGTGCGCACGTGATAATCTGCCGAGAGCTGCTCGCAGAGGTAGTTGCGCACGTCGGTGTCGTCCTCCACGATTACGAGCTGCAGCGATGACCGCGACTGCGGCAGGTCCTGCACATCAGCTGGCTGATCCAACTCCCTGAGCGGACCTATGGGCTCCTCGTTGGTGGCCTGCGACGCCAGCTGCTGGAGTTTCTGGGCGTTGCGGAGCATCAGCTGATATGTTTTCTGATGCCGCGAATCCGCATCGGAATCTATCAGCTGAACCAACGGGCTCACTATCAGCGAGAGAGGCGTGCGTATCTTGTGGGATATGAGGGCCAGCACGCGGATTTTCTCCTTGCTCCTGAGCCAGAAGTAAAACTGCGCCACAATGGTGATGGTGATGAGCACGTACACCACCCTCGCCCACGGCGTGCTCCACCAGGGATAGCGGATGTCTATCTGTATCTGCTTGGGCTGAGAGCGCATTCCGTTGTATTCCACCATGTAGCGGAAGTGGTGGAGGCCCGATTCGAGGTTGCTGAACGATACCAGATGGCTGCCCTGCGGTATGGTTTGCCATCCGCTGCCATCCAGCTGATAGAGAAACGATGTTTTCTCTGGCGTATCGAGCTGAGAGGCGGCCAGCTCGATGCTGAACGAGTTGTTCTCGTAGGCTATGCTGAATCTCTGGCAGTCGTATATCGTGGTGTCCATTACGGGGCGGCCGCCGGTGGTGGTCTTGGTGGTTACGGCCATGTTGTTGAGGTACAGCGCCGTAATCCTGGGAGTGATCTGATACTGTATCTGGCTGATATTGGCGGGGTTGAAATACGTGATGCCCTCGTGACCGGCAAACCACAATGTGCCGTCGGGATCGGAGAGCGAGGCGTTTTTGGAGAACTCCATACCCTGAATGCCGTCGCTTACGGTGTAGTTGGTGAAGATGTTGCCGTCGGTATTCAGGCACGACAGGCCGGCGTTGGTGGATATCCAGATGCGTCCGCTGGAATCCTCGCGCAGGCCGAATATCGTATTGGATGGCAGTCCGTCGGCGGTGGTGAATATTTTTTGCGTATCAGCTGATACGAGCATCACCAGACCCTCCGATGTGCCGGCCCAGATGCGTCCCTTGCTATCCACAAGGATGGAATAAACGATGGATTTGCCGGTGATGTAGTGCTGGGCCTTGATATCGAAAATTCCGTTGAATGTTCCGGCCAGCACCCTGCCCTCGCGGTCGGTGTAGATACAGTTGATGTAGCGGCTCAGGTAGGGATTGTCGAGATGCGCAAATGTCTTGCTATCAAGGTCGTAATAATAAACTCCGTTGCCCATGGTGCCCAGCCAGACACGGCCCGAGGAGTCCTCGCTGATGGAGAACACGTTTACATTGTCGGGCAGCTGAGATACTTTCTGAAATCCCGACTTGCCCTTGCGGTAGCACGGATAGCCGAAGCATCCCATCCAGAGCGTGCCCTCCGAATCCTCGTATACGGTGTTTAGAATGGGCGGTATCAGGGCAGTGTAATGCGTTGATACGCTGTCAGCTACATAATAAAGACCATCGCCGTCGGTACCCACCCACAGGCCTCCGTCATGGCTTCGGCATATCGACATGGCCGGATGCGGACCTATGATGTCGCTCTGCTCCATGCGGTGGCCCATGTAGCTGAACATCAGCCTGCTCTGTGGGATGCAGACCAAGCCTTTCTGATACATGCCGAACCAAATGTTGCCGTCGCGGTCGCGGATCATGGAATGTACTTTCTGAAGCTTCTGCAACATTCCAGGGATGTTGAGCGGATAGTTGCAGCAGGTGTTGTTGGTTTCGCGGTAGAGCTTCACGCCGTCGCCATCGGTGCCTAGCAGCACCTGACCCTCGCCATAGCTGAGCACTGAGCGCACGTTGCCCGGGTATTTCTCGAAATTGCGGAATGGGAAATATGGCTTGTCCATCGGCAGCAGCTGCACGGCGGTGTCCCTGACCACAATCTCGCACGACATGTCGCCGATGCCGTAGAGGCGGCCGTCGTTGCCCAGCTTCATCTCGCTTACGTTGGCGTACATCACATTGCCCGATGGCAGAGTGGCCACGTTGGAGAAGTCGTCGGAGCCGTGGCGGTAGATCTGGATGTTTCGGTAGGTGCTAACGACAAGATTGCCGAGCGCATCCTCCACTATGCAGCTTACATAGTTGCTGGCCAGAGAGTTGGGATTGTCGGGGTCGTGACGGTAGGTGGTAATCTTTACTCCGTCGTACTTATTGAGGCCGTCCTCGGTGGCTATCCAGATAATGCCATAGCGGTCCTGATACAGATAGTTTATCAGGCTGGACGACAAGCCGTCGCTCGTGGTAAACTGTCTGTAGGTCTGCGCGCTTACATCAACCACCAGCAGTAATATAGATAATATTATTGATATAAATCGTGTGTTTATCATCAGAAAAAAAATAATGTCTGCGAAAATGCACAAAATTTGGCACAATCGCAAACATTATCGGGAAAAATATTTTTCACAGCTGGAATCTCTTATCCACGCACTCGGGAATGTTGTCGGGGTCGTGGGTCACGAGAATCAGGGTGCGGTCGGGCTGGGCGGCGTACTGGTTGATGAGGTACTTGGCGCGGTCCTTGTTGATGGCGTCGAGGCCGTGGAGAGGCTCATCGAGTATCAGGAGGTCGGGATTCTTTATCATCGTGCGGGCCAATAAAACAAGACGCTGCTCGCCGTCGGAGGTTTTCAGGAAGGGACGCTCGGCCAAATGTCCGATGCCGAATGTGTCCATTATCTGCTGGGCCTTGGCGTACTGCTCGGGGCTGCACTGTCGGAAAAGTCCCTGGGTATCAAATAGTCCTGACGCGACAACTTTCTTGCAGGGCTGATTCTCACGAAAATAGAGGTGCATCTCCGACGAAATGTAGCCGATGCGTTTCTTGATATCCCAGATGCTCTCGCCAGTGCCTCGCTTGCGGTCGAAGATGGAGATATCCATATTGTAACTTCTTGGATTGTCGGCGGTTATCAGCGACAGCAATGTTGATTTTCCGCTGCCGTTGGGGCCTGAGAGACTCCACTTGTCGCCTTTCTGGATGTTCCAGCTGATATCCTCGAAAAGCGTGCGTGTAGGATATTTGATGCTTACGCTGCGGAGCTCGGCGGCGTAGTGGAATTCGCGTTCTTCCTTGAGCAAAGGCTCTGGAAGTGTGAGGCTTCCGGTGTAATTCTGCTCGAAGAGGAATTTCTGAAAATCGCCATCAGCTGCAAACTCCTCTCTGCTCATCTTGGGGAAATACTCAAGATTCTTGCAGGGAATCACCGACTTGGAGATCTCGGGAATGTCCTTGGCATCGGGCACAAGGAAAATCATCTGCTGGGTATCGGCGATGTCGCGGAAAAGGCTGTTGAGGTCGGCGCGGGTCTGAGTGTCAAGGCCTATAAAAGGATTGTCGAAGATTACAATCTCGGGCTTCCTGATGAGGATGGTGGCTATCAGGAATCTGCGCAATTCTCCCGACGAGAGCATGAGAATGGTCTTGGGGAAAAGCTTGTAGAGGCGGAGTTTCTCTATCCAGAACTGCTTGTTCTCTCCCTTGATATCTGCCAAGAGATTCTCGATGGTAGGACGGCGGGTGTTCTGTACGGCGTCCCACTCGTTCTCGGTGGCGGAGAATCGCTGCTGATAATACATATTGGAGTAGTCGGCCATTGTGTAGGCGGATTCGAAACCGGCCTTCACCACAGCGCCCTTCTGATAGTGCACGCCCTTGGGCAGGAACGAGAGATTCATCTCGCCGGAGCGGACGATGATTTTTCCGGCCAACATCTCGGCGAGCTTGGTCTTGCCGGCGCCGTTGCCGCCTATTATCGTGGGATTCTCGCCACGGTATATTGTAAGGTTTATCTTGTTCTTGAATTCTATGCCGTATTGGAACGGCTCTGCATCAATGAGTTCTATCAACTTTTCCATTTTGTAATTAATTACGAATTACGAAATCCGAATTACGAATTCGCGCATCTTTAAACTTTAAGCTTTAAACTTTCCACTTTAAGCTTTCCACTACAAATCCTTGAGAATTCTTTTGCCGAGGCTGCCAAGAACCTCCTGCTCGGCCGTCTTGCAGATAGCGTCGATGTGGGCAAGCTCCTTCGACATCGAAATGGGGAAAGCCTCGTCGTCGCCGATGTTATCCAGACGGTCGCAGATGGTGTTTACAGATATCATGCTGATATCCATGGCAGGTATAAATACATGGCTATCAGCTGAATCGCTTTTAATCTCGGCCAGCAGCCCCACTTTCTGAAGCTTGCCTGATATAAACAGGAACATCCGCTGGGAAATTTTGAGCTCGTCGCTCCATTCCAATGCGGTTTTGGCAGGCTTTCCGCTGGCAAAATCCTTTACTATGGAAGTCATTACGAGAAGTGCCACACGTTTCTGAAGCTTCGGGCTCATGCTGTCGATGGAACGCTCGGTGGCATAGAGATGCACATTCTGGATGGAATACGACAACTCGCAGCCCACAAGCACTATCATCCATGATGTCTGCAGCCAGATAAGGAAGAGCGGCAATGCGGCAAAGCTTCCGTAGACAGCACCGTATTCGTTGGCTCCCACCTGGAATGTAACGAATATCCACTGCCACACCTGGAATATAACGCCGATAACGGCGCCGGAGATAACGGCGCTGCGCACATCAACCTTGGTATTAGGCATTATAAGATAAAGGAACGTAAACGCCAAAACCATAAGCACATACGGTGCCAGCTTGAACAGCCAGAAGATAAACTGGCCGATATTGTCGTGGAAATAAACACTGGCCTGGGTCTTAAGGAAAACCGTGACACTGCTGGCTATCATCAGCAATATGGGCGCAAAAATCATGATTGTAACATAATCGGTAACCTTGCGCAGCAGAGTCCTCGATTTTTCGACGTACCACATGTGGTTGAACGATTCCTCGATGTTGCTCAGCAGCTTGAAAACCGAATAGAGAAGCATCACCACGCCTATGCCGGCAATGATTCCGCCGCGGGTGTTTTCCAGCATGTGCGACGAGAATGATATCAGATAATCGGCCGTATCGGGACTCGACGCCAAACCGTTGTGTATCAGCTCCTCTACAATGCTATCGAGGCCGAAACCCTTGGCTATGGCAAATGCGAGGGCCAATACCGGCACCACCGACAGCAGCGAGAAATATGTGAGCGCCGAAGCCCTTACGCCGCAACCGTCGTCCACAAATCCCTTAGCCGTAATCACAAGAACCCTTACGGCATTGTAAAACCAGCGCTTGGATTTAGGCATCCGGTTCAAATCCATAGTCCATATATCCTTGAATATAAAAGACTTGGCTGTATTATATTTTTCTGTGAAATTCGCCATGATACTATTGATATATGCATTGCAAAGATAGATAAAAATTTGCTGAAACTACACCTCACAATAACATTTTATTAACGTCTGATTTTTAATTTTGCCATCAGCTGAAAAACAAAAAATATATGATACTGCAACTTTTGATAATTTTCGGATTTTTGGCACTTGGCGAGCTGATAACATGGCTTACCGGCATCAAGTTTCCATCGTGCATCATAGGCATGCTGATGCTTACATTCTCGATGAAGATGGGCTGGATAAAGGAGAAGTGGGTGAGCAAGATAAGCGCTTTCCTGCTCGACAATCTCGGCCTATTCTTTGTGCCGCCGGGAGTGTCGCTGATGCTGTATTTCGACATCATAAAGGCGGAATTCTGGCCCATAGTGATGGCCACGCTCGTAAGCACCATCGTTGTGCTTGTGTTCTCGGGCTGGACACATCAGATTATCAGGAATTTAATAAGAAAAAAAGACGACAAAGATGGAGATTCTGAGCAATAACTATCTGCTGCTGTTCCTTACCTTCGGAGTATTCTACGGAGCCAAGAAACTTCAGCTGAAAACCAAATTCATATTAGCAAATCCGATACTGATAACCATTGCCGTGATTATAGCGTATCTGATGCTGCTGGATATCGACTACGACACGTATCAGAAGGCCGGCAAGATGATAGATTTCTGGCTTCAGCCCGCCGTGGTGGCGCTCGGCGTGCCATTGTACCGTCAGCTGAATGCAATAAAGAAGCAGCTGATTCCGCTGATAGCGTCGTCGTTTGTGGGATGCAATTTAGGAATAGTATCGGTGGTATTGACGGCCAAACTCTTTGGAGGCAGCAACGAAATAGCGCTGTCATTAGCTGCCAAATCGGTGACCACACCCATAGCGATGGAGATCACCAAGACCTTCGACGGCATACCCGCCCTCACGGCCGTGGTGGTGGTTTTCGCGGGAATTTTCGGAGCGATTTTCGGATTTCAGACTATGAAGCTTTTCCGCGTAAACAATCCTATATCGCAGGGCTTCTCGATAGGAATGGCCTCCCACGCAATGGGCACAAGCCGTGCCCTGGAGATAGGCGCGCATTACGGAGCGTATTCAAGCCTTGGCCTCACGATAAACGGCATACTCACAGCAGTTTTCGCACCGATAGTGCTGAGGTGGATGGGGGTGATATAGTGGATCACCTAAACACTCACACTATAATCGTGCTTGATCTCGTCCATCACGAAAGTGCTCTCGAGCGAGGCGATATTGTCGTGACGGCCAAGAACATTGAGGATAAACTGCTGATAGTACCTCATATCGGGCGACTGGATGCGGAGAAGGTAGTCGAAACCGCCAGAGATATTGTAACACTCGGTAACCTCAGGAATGTTTTTCACCATCTCGGCAAAGGCCATAGCGAGTTCGGAGTTCAGGCGTCGGAGTTTCACCTGACAGAAAACCGTGAAACCCTTGTTGAGTTTGGCCTCGTCGAGGATGGTGGCGTACTGCTTTATGAAGCCGAAGCGCTCGAGTTTCTTCACGCGCTCGAAAACCGGTGTTGTGGATAGATGCACCTTGAGCGCGAGTTCCTTGTTGGTGAGTCGTGCGTTGTGCTGGAGTACCCGGAGTATCTCCTTGTCTTTCTCATCGAGAGTATATTCTGTCTGCTGTGCCATTTTGTATTGTTTACTTGGTTTTTATTCTTTATCAACGGTGCAAATATAGCAATTTTTTCTTAGTTTGCAATTTCTCTTGTGATATTTTTCCAGCCAATGTAATTTTGCATCGTAATCAATAAACAAAGTTATTCACACAATAAAACATTAAAAAACTATGGCACAGAACAAACTTCATATCGAGACACTCGCCCTCCACGTAGGACAGGAAAACGCAGATCCAACCACAGACTCCCGCGCAGTTCCAATCTATCAGACCACCTCATACGTGTTCCACGATTCACAGCACGCCGCCGACCGTTTCGGACTCCGCGACGCAGGCAATATCTACGGCCGACTCACCAACACCACACAGGGAATCTTTGAGGACAGAATAGCCGCCATCGAGGGCGGATCGGCAGGATTGGCAGTAGCATCAGGAGCCGCCGCTGTTACATACGCGCTTCAGAATGTGCTTCAGGCCGGAGACCACATCGTGGCTGCCGACAACCTCTACGGCGGTAGTTTCAACCTGATAACCCACACACTCTCTACACAGGGCATCAGCAACACTATAGTAAAAGTAAATGACCTTCAGGCACTTGAGTCAGCCATAAAGCCCAATACCAAGGTGATATACGCCGAGACTTTCGGCAATCCAAACAGCGACGTTCTCAATATCGAGGGTGTGGCTGAGGTGGCCCACAAGCACGGAATCCTTTTCATAGTCGACAACACATTCGCTCCAGTACTCATCCGCCCATTGGAGCACGGCGCCGACGTGGTGGTGATATCAGCCACAAAATTCATCGGCGGTCACGGATCGTCGCTCGGTGGCGTTATCGTGGAGAGCGGCAAGTTCGATTGGAAAGCCAACGCCGACAAGTACCCATCCATAGCCAAGCCAGACCCATCGTACCACGGCGCGGTTTTCGCCGACGTGGCAGGTCCTGCCGCTTTCGTAACCAGGATCCGTGCGGTGATTCTCCGCGACACCGGCGCCACAATATCCCCATTCAACGCCTGGATTCTTCTTCAGGGCACTGAGACCCTCCCATTGCGCATAGAGCGCCACGTGGAGAACGCCCTCAAGGTGGTAGATTTCCTGAAGCGTCACCCCAAGGTGGCCAAGGTGAACCACCCTGCCGTGGAGAGCCATCCCGACCACGAACTCTACAAGAAGTATTTTCCTAACGGCGGAGGCTCCATCTTCACATTCGAGATCAAGGGCGGACAGGAGGAGGCCTGGAAGTTCATCGACAATCTCAAGATCTTCTCTCTGCTTGCCAACGTGGCCGACGTTAAATCGCTCGTGATACATCCATACACCACCACACACTCGCAGATGACTCCTGATGAACTTGCCCAACAGCACATCACTCCATCCACCATCCGCCTCTCAATCGGCGTGGAGCACATCGACGACATCCTCGACGACATCGCCCAGGCCCTCGATTTGGTGTAGATAATTTGATTGTTTGATTGATCATAAAAATGCAATCGCCACCGATGGGAATGAATTCATCGGTGGCGATTTGGGTTGTAATGTTTATCGTTCAATATTTAAAATCGACTCAAATCTTATCCTTTAATGACTCAGGATTCTGTCGGTTGTCCCAACAATATACAACATAAACACAATCGTATGTAACATAATATATCAAAGAATTCAATCGATGGACAACAAGTTTTCTGTATTCCACTTGCGATTGTTCCAACCAATCTACACACGGTCCGATATATGGGTTGGAAGACAATAAAACCAATGCCTTACCTATCTCATCAACAAAATCGGAGGAATATCTATCGCCAAACTTTTGTTTGATATACTTTGCAATTCTTTTGATAGAGTCATTAGCTTTTGGTGTTACCACAACTCTCATAATTACGCAGTTTTTATATATTCACGCAATTCTTCCATAAAAGAATCAGCGGAAATAGCTTTCCCTTCCTCAGCCTGTTTTGTTGACTCAAGAATCTCCGCTATTAATTGTTCTTTTGACAAAATAGGCAATTCTTCCACATCCTCCAGATTCTTTTTCTTAACCGAAGGTTCCTGCAACTTTGAAACAAGCCATTTCCTGTTGTATTCACTCAACGAAAGCGACTGAATATACGCCCAAAGCCCTTCTATTGAAAATGTGTTTTCCATAGTTATCTAATATTTAGGATTCCTCCGCAAATATAACAACTATTTCAATAATACCAAAACAAAAAAAAGCCCTGCAAACTAATGCCGGGCTTTTTTCAAGGAAACGCTCTTTCACCTCATTGTAATTTTGTCTTTTATATTGCATAATCATCTGATTTTCTGATACGTTTTCAAAATGTTCAATGCATTGAATAAATATATAAACTATTTGAAAAACAAACAAATAAAAGACAAAAATTAAACACTTCAGCCCGCTACATTCGCAAGGAATGATGCGGGCTGAGGGGAGGGGTGTGAATTTTATTTAGTTATTTCGACTGCTCGATAGCCTCGTCGAAGAGCTTTATCTCATCGCCGGTGAGTTCAAGGGTATCGATAACGGTTTCGCGGTCGAAGCCTTTGAGAAACATCTTGAGGGAATTGGAGATTTTCTCCTTCTTCTCGCCAATTTTCTCACCATGTTTTACTCCACGCTCATAGCGCCAGTTGTCGGTATCCTCGGTGGCACAGGTATCCCAATATTGCTTAAGGCTGCGTGAGTACTTGCGATACTCAGCGTCAGACATATTGGCAACCTCGGCAAGGGAAAACAGCCTCTCGAAAGGCTCCTTGTCTGCAAGTTTAGGTCTTGAAGTATAGTTTCCCATATTTATCAAATTAAAAATCCAACCATCCAAATCATTCTTCACATCGTCTTCGCTGTCGATATCCAAGGCCTTGAGATCGATGATGAACATTCTGTTTTTCAAGGAGTAGATCTCGTGAGTATCTCTGTCCATCGACAAGATCTCGGTAACAGGCTTATATATATGCTTCTCGTCAAACTCCACAACTTCATCATCTCCTTCCGGCATGTGGAAATTGGTGATGAATATTCCGAACACCGAGTCGCAGGAATAATTCCAATCTTTCTTTCCCCGACCCTGATCTGCCCAGGCACGACCCATATAGAAGAAAGTCCTGTCCTTGAAGAACTTTTGCGAGCGTCGCTGCATCTCAATTATCACCTGCGTACCGTCCTGAAGCTGACAAAGCAAATCATAAAAGACCAGTTTGTTCTTTGTCCTATTGGGAGTCCGCTCACGGTCCAAATACTTCAACGAAGTTACAACAATCTCGTCCTTAGACAACAATGCATTGAGAAAGGACATCAGACATTCAGGATCTCCGAAAATCCGCTTGAATCCATAGTCTGTCAAAAGATTGAGATATAACGAACTGCGCTTTTTCATTTCGTTGCAAATATATGAAGAATATTTGGGAATGCAAAAAATAAATTTGTATATTTCGCACAGGTTTGAAAACCTGTGCTGAGAGAATGCCGCCCCGTTGGGGCTTGGTAGGTATAAAAACCCCTCAGCCCGCAAGATTCACAGGGAATGATGCGGGCTGAGGGGATGAATATTTTATTCCCAAGGATTTTTGTATCTGCCGATTATTTGCTTGAAAAGATACCAGAAGAATTTCAAATCATCACAGATATATCTCTTGAACATTCGTTTGGGTTCGCAGAACATTCTGTAGAGCCATTCAAGTGCTAAAACTTGGAAAAATTTTGGAGCACGCTTTATATTACCTGCCTCAAAATCTATCGTTGCGCCAAGAGCCATCCAAACTTTTACGTTTGGCATTTTATCCAAATGATTTGTGATAAACTTCTCCTGCTTGGGAGCGCCAACTCCTACAAGAACAACATTTGCCCCACTATCATTTATCATCTTGTAGATACTCTCTATCTCATCAGGCTTTTTCTCAAATCCGTATGTTGGAGAATACGCTCCAATAATGATTTCTCGGCCTACTTTCTCATTGATGCGTTTCTGAGCCTCCAATGCAACTCCATCCATTGCTCCACAAAGAAAGATCTTACAATCAGGATTGTCTTTCTCGTACTCGTAAAAATGCGTGAAGAACGAACTGCCAGGAATCGGCTCGGGAAAACTCTTTGGCAACAACTTGGAACAAAGGTAAAGAATCTTGGAATCACATACCAGCCATTGGGCTTTCTGATAACAGCGATAAAACTCCTCATCTTTTTGGAGCTTTACCAAATGATCAAGATTGGGAGTTATAAGAACTCCGTTGCCTTCGCTTGAATCTGCTTTGAGTTTGGAATCAATTGATTCCAGTAGTTCCTTTTCGGTGATACAAAGAGCGTCGATATTTAGGACGCGAATAGTTTGCATATATATATGATGGGATTGATTAAGCAAGAGAAAAGAAATTATATAGCGAAAATCTTTTTCCATTCGTAATCCTCAGTTCTAAAAGTCTGAGAGAAGAAGCGAGCTACACATCTGACAATATAGGCCGCTATAAGTATAGCAATAAATATTATTGGCAAATTAAAAGGGAACAGCCCATTAAGTTTATCCGTAAAAAATGAATTTTGAATCAAATATGACTCCAAACAAAGACCTGAGATGGCCATAACCAACCAATTTCCTAATTTAGAATTATATAACAGGTGAAACATCGGGGCATTGCAAAACTTATAGAAATAAAAAACAATACCAGCAAGGAACGGCACCGTAACAATCTGCCAAGTTGCTACAACAACCCATTTTTTTGCAACTATCTGAATACCATAGAATACAATCAGACACATAAGGCATTTTATAGCATCCCAAAGAGTATTATAATTCAAACTTTTTCTGTTCAAACCGACCCAACACCCCATAAGCATCATACCGAAGTATGGAATCCAACGGAAAATAGAAGTAGTTCCATATAGACCATTACTACCTGTCTCACATTTATACGGAAACCAAAATATATAAACAAATAATGTAACCACACCCACCAACAATAGCATCAATGGGATTTTATCAATAAAAAATTTACGAATAAAATATAGCAGGATATAATAAATCATAATTGCATTCAAGAATGGTCTTGCACATCCCAAATAAAGAGCATTTTGCAAATTCTCTCCAATCAAATAAATGGCTAATGCAGCAGCAAAGGCAGAAGGATAAATTCTATTAATTCGCCTCTTATAATAATTATCAAATGATATCTGAGAACCAAGAAACAAAGTAAAACCAGATACAAACATAAAAAGCGAATCACCTATTGCACCTCCTGTAGCCAAAGCACTAAACTTAGGATAACATATATCCGCATGGCTATTAATTATTAAGAATACCGCAAAAAACTTAACGATATCAACAGCAATATCTCTTTCTTTCATAATAAAATATAATATATAAAAATATTAATCCCAATAGATAGACAGAACAATAATTAACATCAATTAAAAATCGTAGTAAAAACTACGCGGACCTATCTGAATACCCATTTGGAATATATTATTGTCATAAATCCTCGTGTCTATATTAGCCTCTCGATGCTGAAGAGAAAAATACAAATTCCACTTGGTCTTTTTATTAAATATATATCTGAAATTTACCGTTTGACGATCAACCCAATCAGATTCCTGAACCCGCCCTTCAATACAGAAACGCTTATAATCAAACTCTACGAATGCCAATAATTCATTAGCCCTATAATCAACAACATTCAATGTAGTAAGTGGATATCCGTAATGCCAAAAATCACTACATGATTTACCATTCGAAATACTTGAAGCCAATTTGCCATCTGAAATATTAGAATAATTATATTCAAGTTGTAAATGAGTGTTTAAATCACAAACACTTCCGAAGAGAAAATCAAATAAATGAAAACCCAACTGAAATCCAGAATATTTTTCACCACGAACATTGTTTTTACCTTGATAATTAAACTGCTGATAGAATTTTAATTTGTTATTTGGAGAATAATTAACGTCCCAACCTAATTGAACTCTAGTATCTTTATTAAATCCATGTGCCAAAAAAGGATAAAAGATTATAGGAAGGAACATCTCCATATTTGGAGAATACTTGTAATTCCCATTTTTGTCGGTATTTTTCCACATAACACCTTCTACAATAGTAAATTCAAGTTTTGAATTAGGTTTCCATCCCAATATATGATACGAACCATACTTATAATATGAATCACGTACAAAAAAAGCAGTATTTTTATCACAAGCAAGATACTGCCAAAGAACATAATAATAAAAGTTCTTGAACTTTAAATCTGTCCGAATGAATGGATAATTGAAACTTACATCACTTAGTAAAACAGATCTATGTCCCGAACCTATAAAATTTTGGCCATTACCAAGAGATATGGTCAGGTTCTTATTAGCAACCACAGAAATAGTTCCAAACGCTAAAGCCCAATCCTTACCAGACCAATCATTACTATTACCCTTGAACCGTTTTGCGTAACCTTGCCCAGGAAGGCCATGCATTAAGTTTATTATACTGTCTTCATAGAAAAGAAACCTTCCTTGATTTTCAAAAAACTCTGTTGAAAAATATATTTTTTTACCAATCTTTCCAAAGGCTTCGAAACCACGTGTATTCAGGAAATAAACCTTAGTATCATTCTTAACATTCAAATCGAAAGATCTTTGAAAATCAAAAATTGGATTAATTGTCAAAACATGATCCTCGCCCTTGAATTTCAAGAAATCATCTTCAATAAAATGAACACGCATCCATTTTTTGAACTGTAACTTCTGATAAATTGAATACAAAGAATCTTCAAAAGGAATCAATATAGGTTTTATAGTAGAAAATGCATAAGATGAATCAGATAATAGATCATGCTGAGTTTCGATATCATACATTCTACCCGATGGTTGATAAAAACGTTGACCAAACAAAGACCAAGAATAGAATAATGATAATAATAATATCAAATACTTCATTATAAAACTAAATTACAAGCCAATTGCCTTGACAATTGCATTATAAACATTTTCGGAATAACAAGTCCCCTTGATACTTTCATCCTCATAAATACCATTTATCACTTCAACTGCATCAAGTTTATGGTTGATAATTTGTTGGCTCAATTCCTCAGGAGTTTTACTATTATTATCTCTATATAAATTCTCAAAAACATCATACAAATCTTCCGCCTGTTCAATAAAATGCTCATAATCCGGCATATAAAATAAAACTGGACGATTTAACAATGCAAAATCAACACAACAACTTGAATAATCAGTAACAAGCATATCGCTAACGGCCAGCAAGGCTTGGTTGTCATCAACATCATTATAATCCAAGATTACAAAATTGTTGCGATTATCAATGTCAATATGAGGCGTTAAGGGATGCAACTTAACCACAAAAATGCTATTGGATTCATCCAACGATTTTTTTAGGATTTCGCTATTATATAAATCATATACAATATCAAATATAGCTCCCTTGCCCATATTACCACCACGATAAGTAGGCATGAATAAAATAACATTTTTACTGAAATCAATATTCAATTTTCGAAATACCTCATTCTTAATAAATACCTTTTTGAATATATCATTCCTTGGCTGTCCTGTAATTACTATTTGTTTGGTAGAAACACCGAAAATCTCAGCAAATTGCTCCCGGACATATTCAGAAGTAACTGTTGTCAGGTCTCTCCAAGTCCATGAAAAAAAGAAGTCCATACACTTCTTCAACCTTCTCTTAACTCCAGTATAAGAGGCATTATATATTCTCTTGAAGCCTACTCCATGCCAAAGACTAACTATATAGGCCCCAGCAACATTAGGAAACAAACCAAAATCGGACAATCCATGGGAATATACAGCAACACCAGCTTTTTGGGCATAACAAACACCTTCCTTGCTATCAAAAGTATATGCTAAATAATTCTTTTCTCTAACCCTTGAAGCAACAGACTCGTTAGCACATAGCCAAACAGCCTTAATATCCCTATGGCTTTCGTTTATATATTCAAAAAAATGACGGCAATTATCATCATATATCAAGCCATCCTTCGCGCCAAAGACCCAAATATGAGAATCTCGGTTACGAAATACAAGACGCTTCAGATTATATACAAACACATTTAATAGCCAACTCCATTTACGAGGGCTAAACCAATCTATCTTTTTCATTTAAAACACCAATTGTTTTTAAAATCTTTTCCCTCATAGAACCATAAATAGACCATCCAAGATTTTCTAACTTTGCTGTAGAAAACAAAGACTTGGATACAACATTGAATCCTGCCTTCTCAACATCAGAAGGTAATTCAATTACCACTTTTTTTCCGCCTATATCAGCTATCATTTCTGCCAACTCCTTAATAGTAATATTAGAAGATGCATCGGCAATATTATAAGCCTCTCCCGAATGCCCCTTTAATAAAATATACAATAAGGCAGAAGCACAATCCACAACATAACACCATGATCGATATTGAGCTCCGGTACTCTTCATTACTATATCCTCTCCATTTAGGATATTTCTTATAAACTGAGCATAAACACGATTATCTGAATCAGAAAAAAAAGGTCCATATATATGACACGGACGAGCGATACTCACATCTATACCATATTGATGAGCATACGACACACACAAGGTCTCCGAGGCACGTTTCGCAGAAGGATAACAGGCCCGTAAAGTTGTACAATCTACATACCCACTATAATTCTCAACAAATACTCTACCATCACCTTCTCCATAAATTTCACCGGAAGATATATACAACAACTTTTGCAAATTATGTCGAACACCATACGACAAAAGATTATCTACTCCACAAAAGTTTGATTTCATTACACTTACCGGATCCTTGGAATACAATTGAGGAGATGCTACACCTGCACCTTCGATAATGAAATGGAAATCCATATCACTATTCAATGGCTCTGTAACATCATGTACTAAGATATGGAAGAATGGAGATTGAATATATTTTGCAAAACGAGTTGACAGACGTTTCTCATTCCTACCAGAAGCATACACGTGATAATCTATACCAAGATGATTCATGAGAACATCTACTACACATGAACCTATCAATCCGGTAGCTCCGGTAACAAGTATATTTTTCCCACTTAACTTATTCCATGGTAAGTCAAGAGAAGAAACATCAATTATATCATCATAATATTTCATAGAACTATTATTATTTCATCCAAGACTCAGGTTCTGTATGTATCAAAGCTTTAAATAAATCAACATCCTGAGGACGAGTAAGCTTTAAACCATTCTTTTCAGTGCCTTCTACAATGTGCTGGTCTTTGATTCCTATAAGAGCAAATAAAGTACAAGAGGCTATTGTGCCAGTGATTCCTCTCTCTTCCGCTTTTTGGTGGCCAGCAAGTAATGTTCCCAACGGATATGTATGAGGGGTCTGCGTTCTAACTAAACGCTCTCGAGGAATATCAATACTTGTAACAGTATCGTTTACCAATTCCATAATTGCTTCCTTACACAAAAGACCTGTTACAGCATAGCCAAACTGCTTACAAATTTTAATATTATCTGTTATAATTTTATGATCAACTAAAGGACGAACTCCATCATGTACCAAAATTATATCATCATCCTTACAACCTGACTTTTTAAGTCCTACAATACCGTTAAAAATAGAACCTTGATTCGTTTCAGCACCATCAAAAATCCATTTCAACTTGGTAATGTTATACTGATTGGCATAAGCCTGAAGTATAACATGCCATCCTTGCAAACAAACAACAGCAATTGCATCAATTTCAGGATGATATTGGAATGCCTGAAGAGTATAAATGATTACAGGTTTGTTATCAATACACATAAATTGTTTGGGTATATCCTGACCCATTCTATTGCCGGTTCCGCCAGCTGTCAATAATGCTATATTCATTTTATATTGAAAATAAATGATATATGTATTTCTCAATCATTGTCTATCAACGTATATATATGGATTAACGCCAAATCAATTTCTTGAAACATCATCCATTCTTAATTGATTCACATACACTTGGATTTACCTTGCTGTAAGCAAATTGGTCCTTAACCCTATTATACAGTTTTTCGGACAACGCATCCATATCAGAATTATAGATAACATTCTCAATTGCAGATACATAATCCTTTGTATCATAACCTTTCACAACGAGAAAATCCTCTCCGATTACAGTCTTATTGAAATGATAATCACAAGCAATTGGAATAACTCCCTGACTCATTGCCTCATTAAGGGCATTACTATGGCCTTCCGCCTTTTCTTCGGTTGGGAAAAGATAAAAATGCTGTCTTTGCATCATATCTACCAAAAAATCGTAAGGAGAATTTCCATATTGTTTGATAGTATTTGAGAAAGGAGAATTTTTAACAGCATCATCTACTTTTTTCAAATAATCCTTATTATCTCCCGCTCCTACAAGAGTCAAACTAGTCTTAAACTCAGGATGCAATTCACAAAATTTGTTGTAAATATCAATGGTTATCAATACATTCTTTGGTTTTCCTATGCGACCAAAAAAACAAAAATTTATCTCATCCTTAGGCTTCTTAGGAACTTGCGAAGGAATCTTTTCATCAAAAACATAAGACGGCAAATATACCAACTCAGGTTTTCTCGTTACATTTTCTGTAAGTTTCAAAGCATCATAACCCTCAAAACAAACAAGACTTTGAAGATTCATATTGGCTTTATACATAGTTTGATGAAATAGTCCTTTTGCAGGATAAGTGTCCATCACAAGTCCACCTTGCAAATATTCCATAGACTTAAAACCCATCAAACGAGCGATTAACGTAAGAATCAACTCATAAGGCACCAAGGCACCTGCATAAGTCATCTGCATAAAGGCCGAATATTTGCGACGTCTGAAAATCATTTTCGCTATCATTTTCAGAAGATCATAAACAGCAAAAAAGCCAACTTCAATAATGTGTCCAATCTTAGACTGACATTCAGCCCTATGCCTACGAATTGGGACTATCTCAATACCCTCCTCCTGAAATCCCTTCATTACCCTTCGGGCAGAAGATTGGCCTCCACTTTTGGGCAACTGATCAAGTTTGCCCATATTGGCGAATACGTATAGACGATTAATCATTTTTGCTTAATATCTTATTTGCTCCAACAACTACACTATCAGATGGAATATTTTTAGTCACTACAGCGTTTGCTCCAATAATAACATTATCACCAATACATACATCTCCTAAAATACATGTATTTAAACCACAATAACAATTATCACCAATAATAATATGTTCTGTATCATTGTGCTTTTGTTGCCCCAAAACTACACCAGCAACCATTGTAAAATTTTTACCTACATGTGAACCTTTCCGTACATACATAAACGAACCCAAATGCCATATTGTCAATCCAGGACCACAAGTATTAGGGTTAATAATACATTTTGTTTTCCAACATAATCGCTTATAAAGAAAAAAATGCCACAAATAAGGAATATGCTGAAACAGAGTACGTTTTATATTTTGATAATATTCCACATACCGAAGTTCTTTTTTCAAATGATAAATATACCATTTTTCATTCCGCAACACCCAATCTTTGAATCCTGGCAAAGCCCCTGAATATTGTTCCGAATCAGCCTTTATATATTCATTTAGTTCTTTCTTGGTAGTAATCATATCTCAGCGGTCATTTTTCAATAATAAAATAAACATAGAGAAATACTTGAGTAATGTCACCTTCTTTTTTAATATCAAACGCATATATATATTTTGATACAATGGTAACCAAGAAGGATTATATCTTTGTTTTATAAGATCCCAAATAGGATGATTAACAACATTGGTGACAACACTCTTTTTATCATCTATTTTCGACTTAAACAAATTCAAACAATAACTTCTCACAAAACCAATAAAAAATCTATCCACCCTCTGAATGAACAATGAGTCAGAGTCTGTTTTTTCCAACAACAATGCATGCAATTTCACAAACCTATCAAATTTCTCAATTTTGAATGTACTAGACAATGATACATTATTCAAACAATAATAGTAATATGGATTATGCAAAAATGAGCATCGTTTGGATTTTAACAAAAAATCTGTTTGAAAAGGTATATCTTCACATGTATATACTCTTTCAGAAGAAAATCTAATATTATTTTCATCTATCACACTTTTTTTATAAAGACCATGCCATACTGCCATATTATGCAAGCGCTCATTTTTAACACCTGGAGCACAAGCAATCATATCCATCAAATAGTCTTTAATCTTAGCATTTGCATCAAACACCAATTCGTTTTCATTGCAGACTTTCCACTTACCTGGATTAACTTCAACATTATAGCCATAAAAAACAAAATCTGAATCATTATTTTTTGCAGACTCATATGCATCTGAAAAAGTATTTATGTCAATATAATCATCTGAATCCACAAACGCTACATATTCCCCATCTGCATAATCAAATCCTGTATTTCTAGCAAATCCTAAACCTTCGTTTTTTTCTTTATGGACTACTTTAATACGAGAATCTTTATTAGCCCAATCATCGCATATTTTGGGAACATTATCAGGAGATTTGTCATCTACTAGAATAATTTCAATATCCTTCAGTGTTTGATTAACCAATGAATCAAGACAACGATCAAGATATTTCTCTACTCCATAACAAGGAACAATTACTGAAACCCTAGGCTTTTGCATAATTTAAAGAAACAGATTTACGATTCAGAATAAACCCCATTAGCATAATTAAAGGAACACTATCAGGCCCAGTAAAAGCATTTGCGGCTAAATTCTGAATTAATTCAACAAAAAACAAAAAAACAAATATTTTGTATAAAGAAAGATTCAAACATTCGGCTTGAACCCATCTCCTATACCAAAATACTATAAACAAACACAATCCGATTAATCCAAATTGGGACAAGGAAGGATAAAAAGTATCACGCAAAAAATCATGGTCTGTTCGATAACTATCAGGAGAACACCCCCAGACACTAGCCATTCCATACTTGAAATATAATGGGGAATAATACTTGGCAGCACCTTCTGTATTAAAACATCCTAATCCTGGACCTAATGGAAAATAATCACTAAATACATTTATAGATTTATAATAAAACAATGTTCTAACTATACCATCATCTGCTCCTGCTAAAAAATAGTGAGAAAATTTATCCCATGAAAAATAAATAGATAAACCTGCCAACAAAACTACTAATAATATCCATTTTATATTAAATTTTATCTTGTCTTTCAGAAAATAGGTCAAAAAAACGAACATAATAAATTCTGTAACAAATTTGGCTCGTATTGAGAACAAACCAAATGACAAGATAACAATGGAAATAAACCAATCTTTTCTTGTTTTATTAGAAAAGTACAAATAAGATATTCCAGAATATAAACAACTTGAATAATAACTTGCTGTATTATCATATATGGAATTAATAAAAGGCAACTGAAGCGCGCAAATTATTCCACAAAACAAATAAAAATTTTTCACTCGATTTCTAAATCTCTCTGAGAGATTTAGAAAAATCAAATTAGAAACAAAAAAACAAACAAAAGGTTTTAGAAATAATATAAAATCTAATACAGCCGCACGCCATTCATTACAACCAAAGAAAAAAGAATACAATAGATAAATGAAAAGAATCAAAACACAGACTCTAAATTCCTTTGCCTCTTCTCCTAATACTTTTTTTAACCCGATACTTCCCAAAAAAAGGACACATAACTCATCAACAAAGGTAAAATGAGTATATACAATGATCGGATAAAATATCACATTTAAAGATGCTATAATGTAAATGTATACAATATGAACATTATTATTCATTTCCATATGATAAGATGCAATTATTATTGTTTAAAAAAAATTAGTTATTGCCTTAACTAAATACTAAGAAAAACTATTAATACTCATTTCATTACAGATTTCGTATATTAATAAGTCTTCTTAAAAACTTCCCAAATAATTGATCTCTTGAAATGTACAGAAACAAAAAATAAATTGAAGCCGATACCATAAAAGACACAAACAAACTTAGCCAAGGAGACTCAAAATGTAAAATCATACAAGGTACCGACAAACTTAACAATGAAACAACAATATACTTCAAAATATCCCATATCTGATTACGATACCTGTACCCTATTAATTTTCGAGTAGGAAGCATATTAATACAAGCGGCTATCACATAAACACACACGGCAGCCACCACAACTCCCATAACCCCATACAACAAACCAACCGCAATTACGATACAATAGATGATCTTCTTTGGAATTTCCATTTTCAAGGTCACATCAGTCCTGCCAATAGCCTGAAATAACGACAAGTTCATCTGACTGACTGGCATAAAAATAATACCCAGTATCAGCACACTCAAAATAGAGGAACATTCCATCCACTCATCTCCCCATAATATAAGAACAATATCCTTGGCATAAAAACCTAAAAAAACAGCCAATGGAGAAACAACAATCATAAGCATCGACATCATTTCCCTGAACTTTTCCACCAACAAAGGCTTGTCGTTTTGGTATCTTGACAAAATAGGCAATGCGATTTTCATTATTACACCACTCGATATCGTATTTACCTGCATCGTAAGTTGCTGAGATTTCGTAAAATAACCCAACTCACTACGCTTAAAAAACATTCCTATCACGAAAGAATAAATTTCATTGAAAGCAGAACCTATCAAATTGGCCAACAACAATTTGGAACCAAATCCCCATAAATAATCAAAAGAAATCCTGCTCCAGCGCCCCGCAGGTCGCCAGTCGGTAGTAGCCCACAAAAGCACAACCCTTACTATAGAGGCAATGAGTATCTGAAAAGACAACGAATATACACCATAGCCATTATAGGCCATATATATCGCGACTGCTCCCGATGGAATCTGTGCTATGAAATTTATTATTGTCTGCTTCTTGATATTAAGAGATGCGGTGAGTATAGTATTCTGAACAATTCCGAATGTATTTACAAACAAGTTGATGGCAGAGATTATTACCAATGGCACAAGCAATGGTTCATCAAAGAAATCTGATATCAAAGGGGACAGTACACATAGAAGAACGAGAACAACAAAGCCTACTCCAACATTGAAATAGAACGCGGTTGTTAGATCATCGCTATTACGGTCAAGTTTACGGATCAACGCTGAGGCAAATCCCGCGTCAACAAACACATTAGAGACGGCAAGGAAAATAGCAATCAAGCCAATAGTACCATAATCAGTTGGAGAGAGCAACCTCGCAAGCACCAACCCAATTATGAAACTCAATAGTTGCGACGAGCATTTCTCTAAAATACTCCAAAGAAGGGCCTGCTTAGCGGAATATTGACTATTTGCCATTATTATCCCTTAATCTTTTCTATTATCCAATCCGCCACCCGCTTAGAAGCATGACCGTCATCAAAACTATGATAGTACTTATCAAAAAAGGACTTCAACTTTTCCTTATACAAATCATAGTCAAAAGACTGAATTGAGGTCATAAGTTGGTTATTGCTCTCACAAAAATCAAATGGCAAATCATAATACATAGGTCTAATATCACGGCAACATGATCTATAATGTTCTATATCTGAGGCATACAAGAATACAGGTCGATACATTATTGCCAAATCCATCATTGTGGATGAATAATCGGTAATCAACAAATCAGAGATATAAAGAAGCTCCTGACCATTGTCAATAAATGAGGCATTTATTATATGATCGTTATAATTGAATAGTTTGTCAGAAGAAGAAGTTACATTAGGATGCAATCTCACAAAAATACACCATTCTCCTCCAAATTTACTTTTAATAGTTTTGTACAACAACTCCAAATCGATATCGTAACCTCCCAATGAAAAGTCATCTCTAAAAGTTGGAGCATATACCAAAATGTTAATAGAATAATCTTTAACAAATTTGGTCTTTATCATTGATTTTGTATTACTGAAAAACAAATCATTACGAGGAACACCACATTCAAAAATTTGAGTGGTTTCAGGCAACCAATAATATTTCTTCAACTGATTGGTCTGCCAATCACTTCCCGAAAGAAACAAATCAGTTCGCTTAGAATCAGCCTTGCTTGTAGAAACATACCAAGGATTAAGTTGGTCCTCGCACTCACCCTCTACATATTTAAGATAAAAATCAGCATGCCATGTTTGTACACAAATCTGGCCTTTCTTTTTAGGAAGATTAATTCCTACCTTTACATTATCAACTCTTATTTTTGAGGTATATACTTCATAAAAATATCGAAGAGATTTGTACTTAACTCCTCTAACTCCTTGGGGCAACTTGGAATTTAAATCTTTTAAAACCCAAACTAAATCCAAAGAAAGATTCCGCTTTAATAACTCCCAAGCTATATATCCAGGATTATCTCCTATTCCACGACCTCCAAAATTATCAAAAATAATTTTGTTTTTTTTGATAGAAACAAAAGCAAATATAAACCGAAATAAAAAATCAATAATTTTATGTAACATACAACTAAACAATTTTAATCTCCCAAAACTATAATTTCCTACTTCTCCAAAATCACATCATACAAGCCATATATTGCAGATTCATCCAAAGCAACAGGATTGTTCTTAAGACGAACAGGATTTACAGAAGTAGATAGTGTATTAAGATCTGCTTCCTTGTTATTGGAAATGGGCTTTCTAAACTCCATCTCTTCCATCATATCAGAGAAAATCGAAATAGCTTCTTCCGAAGATCTCGCTCCCATAGTATTAGCAATATTATCAAAGATATCTTCAAGATATTCCTTTCCTCGGGCATCAATACATTTGTCCAGATTTTGAATCATATACTGCCATACATTAGGCAGGCAGAGAGCGACTGCATGACCATGGGGAATTTTGAATAATGACGTAATCTTGTAGCTCATAGCATGAGCCGCAGTTGTCTGAGTAATATTAATAGCCTTGCCACTATAATTTGCTCCCAACATAATTTTGTACGCGGCGTCATTATCAGCGTCGAAGATATAAGACTTCCAATTAGCCATAATAAGTTCGATAGCCTTTCTACTATACTCAAAACTTTCTTCGGTGCTGTTAACAGACCACCAGGATTCAATTCCCTGACACAAAGCGTCCATCATAGCACACTTCTTCTGATATAGAGGAAGAGAAGAAAGAACAGATGGCTCAAGAACTGCACAATCAGGAAGAATAGCATCATTAGTAACTGTCTGCTTAGCCCCATTGTAATAAATCACGGCATTATGTGTACTTTCGCTACCGCTTCCGGCTGTTGTTGGAATCGCGATGAAAGGAATTTGGGATCCGTCACAAGGAACACGCTTATTGACAACAGGAGGAATAAGAGCATTATTGCCTTCCTCGGCCAAAACTGCTAACTTGACACACTTTGCCACATCCAATGCACTACCTCCGCCTACAGCCAAAATTCCATCACATTGTTCAGCCTTAAAGAGTTCAACTCCTTTTACAACCTGCTCAAACAAAGGGTTAGGTGTAAAATCCGAAAATTTAACCTTCTTTACATCCAAAGCCTCTATCTGATTTCTTATGCTAAGGTTAGAGTATGAAGAAGAGCCAACCACAAGAAAAATATTCTTGCAGTTGGACTTTTTCAATATCTCGGGCAGTTTAT
>JAZQPB010000149.1:0-3808 GCA_045628165.1 Bacteroidales bacterium
GACTTCAAGTTCTCTATGGGTCTTGAGGTTCTCCAGCACATCTGCTTTACCGACTGGATCGATGGTATGTCATCAGAGCCTGCCGGCGACAGACCAGCTGCCAACAAGCTCATCTCTCAGATGCAGTCTGCTACTGGTGCCAACTACAAGGGTGGTGATGCTAACGACTACTACCCAACTGTAATGCTCAACTTCACACGTACATTCTCTCCATGTGGCGTTAAGCACGTTTCTCGTCCTAAGTACCAGGACTAATAATCAAATAGAATTATTCTTGATTAAACAATACGAAGGTTTCCGGAATCATCTTCCGGAAACCTTTTTTTATTTGTAGAACCCACATTACAACAAAAGAGGCAGATTTGATAAATCATCAATTCTGCCTCTTTAAACTTTCAACTTTACACTTTCAACTTTACTCAAAGCTCTTCATAATCTCAATCAGCTTGTCGTTCTGCTCCTTGGTGCCCACTGTTACGCGGATGCAGTTCTGACACTTTGGCATCGAGTGACGCGAGCGGAGGATTATGCCGTTTTTCAGCACGAAATCCTGAAGCTCCTTGTGACGTGCTGTCTTGAACATGAAGAAGTTGGCGTCAGAAGGATAAATCTTCTCGATGTATGGCAACTCTGATACGGCCTTCATGAGTCTCTCGCGCTCGGCTATCAGGAAATCTACCTGCTTCTGGAAATCGTCGAGATTTGTAAGCCTTTCCACGAGCGATTTCTGTGTGAAGCCGTCCATGTTGTAAGGCATCTTTATCTTGTTGAGGATGTCGGCCATTGCCTTGCTCATGTAGCCAACACCGGCGCGGAGCGATGCGAGTCCCCAGGCCTTGCTGAAGGTCTGGATTACCATGATGTTGTCGTAGTCCTTGATGTATGGGATGCACGACTCCATTGGTGAGAAATCGTTGTAGGCCTCGTCTACCACCACAAAACCCTCGAATTTCTTGGCGATCTCTAGGATCTTCTTCACGTCGAACGATTTGCCGGTAGGATTGTTTGGCGAGCAGATGATCACCATCTTTGTGTTTGGGTTCACCTGACTGAGGATGTCCTGAGGCTGGAAATCGAAGTTGTCGTCCAGCATCACCTCCTTGAACTCCACATTGTTGAGGCAGGCCAGGGTGTAGTACATTCCGTAGCTTGGAGCTAATGAAATCACATTGTCCCTCTCAGGATTGCAGCAGGCACGGTAGAGGAGGTCGAGAATCTCGTCGCTTCCGTTGCCCATCACCATGCTTTCGGGGTCGAAACCCTTGAGCTTTGCGAGAAGAGCCTTGGGGTCCTTCTGCAATGGATCGGGGTAGCGGTTCCAAGTGCCGAATGGATTCTCGTTGGCATCCAGGAATATGTAGTCGCCCTTGGCCACGAGGTCGCGGGCGGCCGAATACGCCTCCATGTCGAGAATATTCTTGCGTATAAATTTATCTAAGTTCATTTTTTGAAGTGTTGAAATGTTGAAGTGTTGAAGTGTTGAAATGTTGAAGCGCTCAATCACTTCAATTACTTCAACACTTCAATCACTTATTTAAGTCTTACTGTCACTGCGTTTTTGTGAGCATCCAGCTGCTCGGCGGCGGCCATTATCTCGATGGCGTGGCCTATGGTCTTGATGCCTTTCTCGCTGATGGTCTGGAATGTTATCTTCTTGGTGAAGCTGTCCATATTGAGACCCGAGTATGCGTTGGCGGCGCCGTTGGTAGGCAGTGTGTGGTTGGTGCCAGATGCGTAGTCGCCGGCCGATTCACAGGCGTATTTGCCGATGAAAACGCTGCCTGCGTTCACCACCTTCTCGGCGAGGGCGTCGCAGTCGTCGGTGTTGATTACCAAATGCTCAGGTGCCCAGAGGTTGGTGAGTTCCACAGCCTTGTCGGTGCTGTCAACAACTACTGCAAAACTGTTCTCGAAGCTCTTGGCTGCAATCTCCTGACGTGGCAGAAGAGCCAACTGACGCTCGGCCTCGGCGATGATTTCCATTGTCTTGGCGCGGTCGCTGCAGAAGAGTCCCACCTGAGAATCCAGGCCATGCTCGCACTGACTCAGGAGGTCGGCGGCGGCGTATTCGGCGTTGGTGTTCTTGTCGGCTATCACAGCAAGCTCCGATGGGCCTGCTGGCATGTCGATGGCGCATTCAGATGAGTTTACAAGCTGCTTGGCCACGGTAACGAATCTGTTGCCGGGTCCGAAGATCTTGCTCACCTTTGGTACGCTCTCGGTGCCGTATGCCATGGCGGCTATGGCCTGACTTCCGCCAATCTTGAATACCTTGGTGATGCCCAGAATCTTGGCGCAGTAGAGAACCACAGAATTGATGCTTCCGCCGCTTCTTGGAGGCGAGCAGAGTACAATCTCCTTGCATCCAGCCAGTTTGGCAGGAATGGCAAGCATCAGCACTGTGCTGAAGAGTGGAGCCGAGCCGCCGGGAATGTAGATTCCCACCTTCTCGATGCCCACTGTTTTCTGCCAGCATACGATGCCCTCTGATGTCTCCACCAGCTTGCGCTCGGTCTGTATCTGGCTCTTGTGGAATTTCTCGATGTTGCTCTTGGCTATGGCGATGGCCTTCTTCAGGTCTTCGGGAACATCGTTTTCGGCAGCATCTATCTCGGCCTGAGAGGCCAGTAGGTTTTCGGGACAAGACTTGTCGAACTTCAATGTCAGCTCCCTGACAGCCTTGTCGCCGCCGTTCTTCACCTCGTTGAGCACGCTCTGCACCACGGGGATTATGTCGTCGGTCTTGGCTGCTGGACGCTTGCTTCTTGCCTCGAAATCCTTGTCTGATATATAGTCGATTACAAACATTAGAGAATCATTTTTTCGATTGGAACTACCAAAATACCCTGGGCACCCTGCTCCTGGAGCTTGTCGATGATGTCCCAGAACTCCTTCTCCTGTACCACAGAGTGTACTGATACCCACTCGCCATCAGCTAATGGCAAAACAGATGGGCTCTTCATGCCGGGGAGGAGCTTTATGATATTGTCGAGATTCTTCTTTGGAGCGTTCAGCAGGATGTACTTGTTGCTCTTGGCGGCCTTGATGGCGTGGATTCTGAAAAGGAGCTTGTCGAGGATTTCCTGCTTTGCGGCGCTCAGACCAGAGTTCTTGATGAGTACAGCCTCAGAGTAAACCATCTTCTCCTTCTCTATGAGGCCGTTGCTCAGGAGTGTTGAGCCAGTGGAAACGATGTCGAAGATAGCGTCGGCCAGGCCGATTACTGGGCAGATCTCCACAGAGCCGTTGATAACGTGGATCTCGGCCTTGATGTTGTTCTCGTTGAGAACCTTCTGGAGGATTACTGGATATGTGGTTGCAATCTTCTTGCCGTTAAACCAGTTGAGACCGTCGTACTCTGGAGTGTCTCTTGGAATGGCGAGAGAGAGGCGGCACTTTCCGAAACCGAGTTTCTCAGCCACCGGCACGTCGAGACCTGTCTCCCAGATCACGTTCTCGCCTACGATACCTGCATCTGCCACGCCATCAGCTACACACTGTGGAATATCATCGTCGCGGAGATAGAGGATGTCGATTGGGAAGTCGGCAGCCGAGGCGAAGAGGAGACGTGAGCCGTTGTTGGAAGCCGAGATGCCGGCCTTCTCGAAGAGCTCGATAGACTTGTCGCTGAGGCGACCTGATTTCTGGATTGCAATTTTCAATCTTTCCATTTTGCTGAATGTTTTTATGTGTTATACTTTTAATTTTGTGCTACGTTTTTCCGGAGGCGATGCCCCCGGTTACTATTTGTGCTGCCTTCCAGGCAGTGTGTAGGCTGGAAGCCTTTACAATTAGTAACCCGGGGCAT
>JAZQPB010000150.1:0-17892 GCA_045628165.1 Bacteroidales bacterium
AGTTTGGTGTTGATATTCCCAAGGGAATTCTCATTGTAGGTATGCCCGGTTGTGGCAAGAGTTTGACTGCCAAGGCAACTGCCAAGTTGTTTGAGTTCCCTCTTGTAAGGTTGGATATTGGCAGGTTGCTCGGCAAATATGTGGGCGAGTCAGAGAACAATATGAGGAAAGTTTTGGCTTTGGCGGAAGCAATCAGTCCGTGTGTATTATGGATTGATGAGATAGAGAAGGCTTTTTCAGGCATAAGTTCCTCTGATAGCGGTAATGCCGTAACTACGAGATTGTTTGGTCATTTTCTTACTTGGTTGCAGGAGAAAGACAACTCTGTTTTTGTGGTAGCCACCTCGAATGATATTTCAAAGATGCCTCCTGAATTCTTGCGAAAGGGTAGGTTTGATGAGTTGTTTTCTGTGGATTTGCCCAACGACAACGAACGTATGAATATCCTTGAAATCCATTTGAAAAAACGTAAGCATTGGAAGACAGACTTCAATTTGATACCTCTCATTCCTGTTACCAAAGGTTTTAGTGGTGCAGATTTGGAGACTGTTGTGAAGGATGCTATCGAAAAGGCGTTTTTGGAAGGAGAGTATGAGATAACACAAGATGATTTGGTAAATGCCGCCAAAGAGGTAAAGCCAATATCTGTTTCCCTCAAAGACAAGATAGATTCTTTGAAAAATACATTACAGAAATTTGATTTGAAACCTGCAAGCAATTAATTATGGAAAAAGAAACATTATTGATAGATGAGCATTTCACTCCACTTCCACAGGATAGTGATTTAGTGGAGTTTCAGGAAATATTGACAGACTTCGTAGATGAAAGTACGAATGGACAGGATGTACCTGTAAGGGATTGGTTGCAACAGAAAATGCAATCGTCGCTTCCTGACCATACACCCGAACAGATTGCTGAGTTTGTTGAAGAGATAGTTACGACAATTGAGGTTGATGAAGAGCAAAAACAGTCTCTCGATAAGGCAGTGTCCCAAGGGCGCAGTGCAGAGAGTTGGCTCGCTTCGTCTGTGAAAGAGTCTACTTCGTATATGAGTGCTCAACAGCAGGCCGTATATCTCAATGAACTTGATGAGGCTCTTAGACAGGCAAATGAACGACTTACACAAACTATAACTACGCTAAGCAATGAAGTAAGCCGAAATCCAAATCTTGATGGATATATTGCAGAACAATATCACGCACAGACATTCAATCTAAATGCAACTGCCAAAGGTAGTGAGTTCAGGGCAGAAGTATTGGAACCGCAAAGAACGCCTTATTCCAAGAATGGTGTGGATATTCAGATAAAGGATGCAAATGGGAAGGTTGTTGGTCGTTATCAGTCAAAATATTGCAAGGATCCCGAAGCAACACAACGGGCGTTTGAGAATGGCGATTATAGAGGTCAGCAAAAATTAGTACCCGAAGGTCAGGAAGGTGATATTAAGTACAAAAACACTACAGTTTTGAAATCACCTGATGGAACTGTTACAAGCAATCCACTCTCGAAGGAAACTGCCAAACAGATGCGCGATGAGGCTCAGAGTGGTCAATGGAATGACTTGAATTGGAACGAGTACAAAGCGAAGGACTTGGCGATTGGAATTGCCAAAAATGCTGCAAAGGCAGGTCTTCAAGGTGCTGCGATTGGCGTAGGTATGGATATCGCACAGAAACTTTGGAAGGGAGAAGAGATAAAAGGCAAGGATGTTTTAAAGACTGCATTGACTTCCGGGGCTGATTTTGCTACCAAATCAGCGGTGGCAGGAGCGTTGAAAGTTGGTGTAGAAAAGGGCATAATTAAAGCAATCCCAAAGGGAACACCAGCAGGAACATTAGCCAATATCGCATTTGTCGCTGTGGAGAATTGCAAGATTATCTACAAGATGGCAAAGGGAGAACTTACAGCCAAGGAGGGTTTTGATCAACTTGGAAGAACAACAGTCTCTACGATAGGAGGAATGGTTGCTATGGGCAAAGGTGCTTCTATTGGAGCAAGTGTTGGTTCCATTTTCGGTCCTATTGGTTCTGCTATTGGTGGTTTTATAGGAGGAACTATCGGATATATAGCAGGTTCAAAGGTCGGCGAATATATTTACAAGGGCGCTAAGGCTATTTGCAAAACTGCTTGGAAGGCAGTAAAGTCAGTTGGCAGTTTTGTTGGCAATTGTTTGAAGGCTGTTGGCAATTTTATTTGCGATTTGTTTGCATAGTTGATACTATTGCCTATGTGATAAAGAAAAAGTTTGTCCGGTATCTCATGCCGAACAAACTTTTTTTCTTTGTTTTTCAATCAAAATCTATTATCTTTGCCTCAAAACAAAACCATTGGAATTATGGAAATAGCGGTTGATACTCAGAATATATGGAACAAGATTCTCACGTTGTCGTTATACGATCGCAATTGGCTGAAAGATAAATTGATCGAAAATACTAAGACCGGAGATTTATCTATTGAGGCCATTGAAAGGGAACTTTGTGCCGGCAAGCCATTGACGAAGGATCAATATGATGTTTGGAAGGCTAATCATAAGTATGAGCGTATTGATGCTCCATATACAATCGAGGAATTGAACAATCGTGTCGATGAGGCTATTGAAGGTGTCAAACGGGGCGAGGTTGTTTCCGAGGAGGATGCTGATAGACAAATGGAGGCTTTGTTGAACACTTTTTTCGTCGTGACCCACAAAATCTAATAGCAGAAGTTTAAAACAAATCCTCCCAAATAAAACAAAATAATGGCAACCAAATTCGGCAATACGTGGTGGGGCAGGCAATGGCTCCAGGCATTAACCAAGATCGACTTCTCCAACAGAATTCCCCGTGGCGCCACATACGCACGCGCCGGAAGGGTCCGAAAACTCCAAATAAAGGACGGCAAAATCTCCGCCAACGTGGAGGGAAGCCTCTTCACCGCATACAAGGAGGAACTCAGCCTCAGAAAATTCACTGCCCGCGAATCCAAGAAAATCATCGAGATAGTATCGGGACAGCCATTCCTTTTGAGCCGTTTGGTGAGCAGGGAACTCGACGAGAGCCTCGCACGCCTTGTGGACGACGAGGGTATCAATCTTTTCCCCACCTCTTGGAAAGACCTCAATATGAAATGCTCGTGTCCCGACAGCGCCGTGCCTTGCAAGCATTTGGCCGCCGTGATATATCAGATATCCAGCGAGTTGGATAACGATCCCCTTCTCATATTCAAACTCCACTGCCTCGACCTCCTTGCTGAACTCGAAAAGCGTGGCCTGATATCTCAGAACTCGCAGAATGTGATGCAGCCCGAGGATTTTAGGGACGTTTTCAGTTTCGACAACTACCGCTTGGAAGAAGACAAGCCTTTCCCCGAAATCGACTACACCACACTTCCCGATTTGGTGGATCAGTTGCCGATGTTGCTGAAACCTCAGCCCGCATTCTGCCCCTCCGGCGACTTCCGCTCCGAATACTCCAAGACCATAAAGCGTGTCGCCAAGGCCGCGCGGAAATGCCTCGAAACCCACGGCGCCTCCATCCGCAACAACGTGGGAATGTGGGACTTCGGCAGACCATTCCAGTTGATTGCATACAGCGAGGCCACTCTGCACCACGTGCTTGCCAAGGATCCCGAGGAACTCCGCGACCTTCATCCGAGTTATCTTGCCATCTACGGCCTTATGCGTTGGGCCTTGCAACTGATAGCCCACGGATGTATTGTGCCGCAGATTTACGCCGACCGCGTCCACGAACTCCTTGTAAGATACACTGTTATATGGCACCCGGCCTACATGGACGAGGCCACCAGGAACATTTGCAGTCAGTTGCCGCATACCTACGATACCCTGTGCAGCCTGCTCACAAATACTCTGATCCTGATAGCCGATGTGTATTCCACCGACCTTCTGAAAATGTTTTTCAATGGTCAGAGGCCCACGTTCAGCAAGGTGGGCGAGCGTCAGAGCCCCGGCAGCATAATGTCGTGGCTGAGTATCTTCCACGTCAGGAGCAGCCATTCGGTAGCCTTCAAGGTGGATGAGGCTTCTGACGCTGCCTTTTCTGTCGATGTAGCCGTGGATGGCTTGATGCTCAGGGATTTGCTTGCGGACGGCTGCGATATGGAGATCCTCAGCCATCTCTCGGCTTTCTGCGACACTGTGACGTGGCTTCCGGATTACATAAACGACCGCGCACGCCACAGCAAGGCAATGCAGGCCGACGAGTTCAGTGAGTTTCTTTTCAATGTGATACCTATGATGAGGCTTCTCGGAGTAGATGCCATTCTGCCCCGCAGTCTGCAGCAACTCGTAAAGCCCAAGGTAACTATGTCTCTGAAAACCAAGGGAAATCCCGGCGAGGGTCGTCTCTCCCTGGAAGATATTCTCGATTTCGATTGGGAGGTGGCCATTGGCGACCATTCCATTTCTGCCCAGGAGTTCGAGCAACTTGTGGGCAAGACCAAGGGCCTTTTCCGTTTCAAGGAGAACTATGTCTATATGTCGGAGGCTGACGTTCAGAGACTCTGCAAGGCCCTCAATGAGCCTCCAAAATTGAAGGGCGGAGACCTCCTTCAAGTAGCCCTCAGCGGAGATTACCTCGATGCGCCGGTTCAGATATCGTCCGAGGTCAGCACCTTGATACAGAGATTCACGGCTCAGGCTGACGTGCCTCTGCCCAATGGACTTTGCGCCACATTGCGTGAGTATCAGACGCGTGGATATTCGTGGATGTACCGCAATATGAAGATTGGTTTCGGAAGTGTCATCGCCGACGATATGGGTCTCGGAAAAACCATCCAGGTGATAGCCTTGCTCCTGAAAATGAGCGAGGAAGGTTCCCTTACGCCTGATAGAAAGGCCATTGTGGTGGTGCCCACGGGATTGCTCCAAAATTGGGAACAGGAGATAGCGAGGTTTGCACCGTCCATAGTTTCTGGCATTTACCACGGACCGCTCCGTAACCTCAATTCCGATTCGGTCAGGAAGTCTCAGGTGCTGATAACCACCTACGGCGCCGTACGCTCCGATATCGAGAAACTCAAAAAAATGAAATTTCAGGCCGTGGTGATAGATGAGGCTCAGAATATCAAGAACTCGGATACGGCTCAGACCAAGGCCATTGCGCTACTGAAATCCAACGTCCGCATTGCGATGAGCGGCACCCCGGTAGAGAACCGCTTGCAGGAGTTTTGGTCCATTATGAACTTCGCCAACAAGGGCTATCTCGGCTCGCAGAAGGATTTTGCCGAGTGTTACGCGCGTCCCATCCAGAACGACGGCGACAGGATTGTGGCCGACCGTTTCCGCAAGGTGACAGCGCCCTTTATGATGCGCCGCCTAAAGAGTGACAAAACCATTATCAGCGACCTGCCCGACAAGGTGGAGCGCAACGAGTTTGTGTCCCTTACTCCCGACCAGACGGCTCTCTATGCCGAGACCGTAAGCCGCTGTATGGACCTGATCCGTGATGTGGATGGCAGCGACCGCAAGAATCTCTTCAAGCGTCAGGGTCTGATACTCCAGATGATACTCGCCCTCAAACAGATATGCAACCATCCGACACATTTCTTGAAAGACGGACGTATGGACCCATCGCTTTCGGGAAAGGTTGTGATGCTTCTTGATATGCTCCGCTCCATTGTGGAGGCCAAGGAGAAGGTGTTGATATTCACTCAGTTCAAGGAAATGGGCGACCTCTTGGTGAATTTTGTGAAGGCGGAACTCGGCACCGAGCCGATGTTCTATCACGGCGGATGCACGGTGAAGAAACGCTCCGAGTTGGTGGACCGTTTCCAGAACAATCCCGCCGATAGAATCTTCATCCTCTCGCTGAAAGCCGCCGGTACAGGACTCAACCTCACTGCCGCCACCCACGTAATCCATTTCGATCTTTGGTGGAATCCAGCCGTGGAGGCTCAGGCCACCGACCGTGCCTACCGCATTGGTCAGCACAAGAACGTTCAGGTGCACCGTTTCATCACCAAGGACACCTTCGAGGAGAAGATCGACGCCATAATCCAGCAGAAGCGAAATCTCGCCGAGATGACCGTAGCCAACGGCGAGAATTGGATCGGCAACCTCAGCGACAAGGAATTGGAGGAGATATTCGGGTGAGGTTTTTAATCCCTACCTCATCCCCTCAATCCACAGCCTAATCTCTTCACCGGCCTGTTGCTTGTATTTGAAGCCATCACGCCAGCCCCAGCCGTGGCCGCCTTCGGGGTAGAGGTGCATTGAGGCCTTTACGTTGTTGGCTTTCAGGGCGTTGAAATATTCTATGCTGTTCTTGATGGGCACAAGGTCGTCGTCGCTGCTTGCGAGGATTAGGGCAGGCGGAGTGTTGGGAGTCACGCACTTCTCGTTGCTGAACTCAGCGATTGTCTTCTTCGACGCCTTCTTGCCGAGAAGGAATTCATGCGAACCCATGTGGGTGAAGCTTGGGTCAAGAGTGATTACCGGATAGAAAAGTATCTGAAAATCAGGTCTGTTCTCGGCGTTGGTGTAATGGGTTGACGCCATTGCGGCAAGGTGACCGCCGGCCGAGCAGCCCTGAATGCCGAGTTTCTTGATGTTCCAATCGTTGCTGTGGCTGCGGAGAATGTGCATGGCCTGCTGAACGTCGTCGAGAGGCACTTCCTTGTTGCCGTTTGGCAGACGGTATTTCAGCACCGCGAGAGTAACGCCCATCTCGTTGTAGAAATCGGCCATCATCTTGCCCTCGTGAAGATACCAAACGTCCACGTATCCGCCTCCCGGACACGCCAATACAGCCAGACCGTTTGGATTCTTGGCCTGATAAACCCAGAGAATAGGGTCGGTGACGTTCGATACGTGGTCGCCGTATTCCTTCTCCTCGCCGCTGAGGCCGTTGCTTGTAGGAGCGCCGTTGGGCCAAATATGTATTTCCTGAGTGGGCTCAGGCACACTCTGCGCCTTTGCGCCCATCGATGCTATTATCATTGCTGCTATTAATAAAAGTTTGCGCATGGTATTTGTCTTAGTTCTATGATATTTTTTAGGGAGTCGCTTCGCTCAAAATCTTTTTAAAATTTTATCAAAATCTTTTTTTTTGATGTTATGCGCCCGAAATCTTGGGCGAAAATTTTTTAAAATCTCTTTGTCCCTTACGGGACGGGATTGCTGATGTCAGTTGCGGTCCCGTAGGGACATTAAAAATTTTTGAATGATTTTCGCCCAAGATTTCGGGCAGAAAATCATTTTAATCCAATTTTAAAAAGATTTTGAGCGAAGCGACGTTTTTTATTCCGCACTTGCCTCCTCGTACTTCATTGTGGCCTCTTCCCAGAAATTCATCTCGTTCTCAAGCTCGGCCTTTATGTTGTCGTATTGCTTGAAGAGGTCCATGTCGGTCTGGTTCTCAGGGAGTTCCAGTTTCTTTTGGATTTCCTCAAGAGCGGCTTCCAATTCGGCGATCCTCTGCTCCGATTTATCGACCTGGGTCTTCAGCTTGCGGAGGTTCTTCTCCTTTTCCTTGCGGAGCAGGTAGTCTTCCTTGCTGCCGGCGGTAGGTGTTGTATTAGACGACGACAGATCTGCTGTTTTGTCCTCTGTATTGACTTTCTCTGTTGAATTTTTTGTAGGTTTCTGAGCCTCAAACTGCTTCATGTTCTCCAGCTTCAGCTTCTCCAGGAAATATGTGATGTCGCCCTTGTACTGCTTAATCTTCTGATCCTTGAACTCGTAGATTGTGTCGGCAAGGCCATGGAGAAAGTCTCGGTCGTGGCTTACGAGGATTATTGTGCCGTCGTAGGCGAGGAGTGCCTTTTTGAGGATTTCCTTGCTTCTGATGTCGAGGTGGTTGGTAGGCTCGTCGAGCACCAGTAATGAGTATGGTTCAAAGAGCAGCTTTGCCATCTCGAGACGCGCGCGCTCGCCGCCGGAGAGAACCTTCACCTTCTTCTCGATGTCCTCGCCGCCGAAGAGGAATGCGCCAAGGATGTCGCGGACCTTGGTTCTCATATCGCCGGTTGCGATGTCGTCCAAGGTCTGGAAAACTGTCTTCTCCAGATCCAGAAGCTCGTCTTGATTCTGAGCGTAGTAGCCGATTGATACGTTGTAACCCAGCTTCAGCTCGCCGTCGTAGGGCAACTGACCGATGATACAGCGTGAGAATGTGGTCTTGCCCTCGCCGTTTCGGCCCACGAAGGCTACCTTCTCGCCACGCTCCAGCTGAAAATCTACGTCCTTCAATATCACCTTCTCGCCGAAAGCCTTGGTCATCTGATTGGCTTTTACTACAATCTGACCGCTTCTTGGTGCTGGAGGAAACTTGAAGTGAATGCTGCTGTTGTCTTCCAAGTCAACTTCCAGACGCTCTATCTTGTCGAGCATCTTGATTCTTGACTGCACCTGGTTCGATTTTGTGGGTTTGTATCTGAAACGCTCTATGAAGTCCTCGGTCTCCTTAATCATCTTTTGCTGATTCTCGTAGGCCGATATCTGCTGCTGACGGCGCTCCTTGCGGAGTTCAAGGTATTTGGTGTAAGGCGCGTTGTAGTCGTAAATCTTTCCGAGAGAGATCTCGATGGTGCGCTTGGTAACATTGTCGAGGAATGTGCGGTCGTGGCTGATGAGCACCACGGCGCCGGCGTAGTCTTTCAGGAAATCCTCCAGCCACTGGATTGATTCGATATCCAGATGGTTGGTGGGCTCGTCGAGAAGGAATACGTTTGGCTTGCGGAGAATCACCTTCGCAAGGATTATGCGCATTTTCCATCCACCTGAGAACTCCGAAGTCTGACGTGCAAAGTCGGTCTGTTTGAATCCAAGACCTTTCAATACAACCTCAGTCTCGGCCTCGCGCTTGCTTCCGCCCATTATCTCAAGACGGTCGTTGGCCTCGGTCATGCGGTGGATTAGATTCATATAGCTGTCGCTCTCGTAGTCGGTGCGGGTTGCAATTTCTTCGCTTAGGCGCGCAACTTCCTCCTCAAGTTGCTTGGCCTCGTCAAAACAGGTGAGCGCCTCTTCCATCACAGTTCTTCCTGCTGGAAGGTCCATGTGCTGAGGCAGATAGCCGATTGTTACGCCGTTGGGAATCGTAACCGAGCCGCGCTCCAGCGACTGCTCACCCACAATCACCTTCATCAATGTGGATTTGCCCGCGCCGTTCTTGCCGGCCAGGCCTATTCTATCTTTGGGATTTATTACAAAGCTTATATCCTGAAACAGGTCGTTGCCTGAAAATGTTACAGTTACGTTGTTTACTGAAATCATTGCTTTTTATATAGTTTTACGTTGCAGCTGTCGGTGCAGCATTGCAAAAGTTCTTTCATTGTCTTGTTTAGAGTTGGGTGCATCAGGCTGGGTGCTAAATCGCACATTGGTATCAGCACAAATTTCCGCTCCTGCATTCTGGGATGTGGAATCGTCAGGGTAGGGGAGTCCACTACCTCGTTGCCATACAGCAGAATGTCGATGTCTATTGTACGAGCCTGATATCCCTGTCCGTTCCTTACCCGCCCGAGCTCAGTCTCTATCAGGCTGGTCTCTGTAAGTATTTTTTCAGCTGATAGCGTGGTATCGCACACCACCACCTGATTGAGATAGTCGTTGTCGTGATAGCCCCACGACTCGGTTTCGTATATCGGCGATTTAGCTGATATGTTACCTATCCGCTGCCCCATCAGCTCTATGGCAGCTGATAGGTAATATTCCCGGTCACCGAGATTGGTTCCTAATAATATATGTGTGTTCATTTTTACTAACTACCAACTACTATCTACTAACTACTATCTACTAACTACTATCTACTAACTACTAACTACTATCTACTAACTACTCCACCACCAATGTGTCGATATAAACTGTATTAGCTGAAAAATACCCTGCGGTTTTCAGGCGTCCGCGGTCGCACTGGATATTGGTCTGGAGGTTTCCGTGGGCCTCGTCGAAATATCCGCCGCTCCAGAGCGATTCAGCTAATAGCGAACGAAGGTATACCTCGTAGTCCTTGTCGATGCTGTATTTGCGCTCTATCAGCTGGGTGCCTTTTGGGAAACGGGTTTCCTGAACCTTGGGCGCAAAGAGCTGCGATATGTCCACCGTGGTGAGCGAATAGTAATACAGGTTGGCTATCCGGGTGTCTTCGCCGCCATTGGGGCTCCATTGCAGCTGAATCACGTATTTGGCCGGATTATCGGGCACAAATGATTCCGCTATGTAGTTGATGGACCGTGTGCTGTCGGCGTGCTTGTGGAATGTGATTTTCTCGGGCGGAGTAACCGGCATCATCGTGGATTTGGCCGATAGGATTACGCTGTCGCCGAGCTCTATGTGGAGAAAGTATACATTGCCGGCCACGCCCACAAACTTGTCGCCCGATTCGTAAACTCCATTAGCTACCTCCCTGTAATAATAAGTACTGTCGCCCGAGGATACCGCGATGAATGCGCCCCTTATCATGGAGCGCACGGTGTCCTCGTATGACGACAGTCTGGATAGCTGTATGGTGTGGCGCTTGTACTCGTTGGTTATGTAGCCGTCTACCACTATGGTGTTTTTATCCACTTCGCCCTGCTTGAATGGGAATTCGTGCACGCAGGATGTTGCAATTATTGATACTGCAATTGCGAATAGGATTTTTGCCATTTAGTATTCCTCCTGATATTCGTTGTATTCGTCTATGTCCATGCTCTGCTCTATGGTGCGGCCCTCGCTGATGGTTTCGCTGTTTTCGAAATCGTCGTAGTTTTCGGGACGCTCGAATTGTATGTCGTTGCGGTAGATCTTGGACAGCTGAGGGTCGTCGTATACTCTCTTGGTGTAGTATCCGTATACCGGCAGCGCCATTCTGGAGCCCTGGCCGAGCTCTCCGTTGGAGAACTGGATGGATGGGTCCTCGCCGCCGGCCCATACGCCTGTTACGAGCTGAGGCGTAATGCCCATAAACCATCCGTCGGCGCAGTTGTTGGTGGTGCCGGTCTTGCCGCCCACGTCGCATTTAAGTCCGAATACTGCTGTGTTTACCAGTCGGCTGGCTGTACCGCCGTGGGTAACTCCGCGGAGCATCTCCACCATCTTGTAGGCTGTAATCTCCGGGATGGCCTCCTTGTGTGATGACGAGAATGATGCCACCTTGTTGCCGTTCTTGTCGCGTATCTCGGTTACGAATACCGGGCTTGTGCTCTGTCCCTTGTTGGCGAATGAGCAGTATGCTGTCACCATTTCCCTGATCTTGAGCTCCACGGCGCCTACGCAGATGGATGGCACTGGGTCGATGGGCGATATGATGCCCATGCGGCGCACAAATGTGATGATGGTTCTCGGGTCGGTGGACCTCATGCACCATGCTGAAATCTGGTTGAGGCTGAGTGCGAGGCCTGTCTTGAGCGATATCATCTGTCCGTCCTTGCTCGATTTGGAGAATCGTGGCGTGTATACCTCGGGCTTGCCTCCGGGGTTGTCGAACGAGTATTCCACATTGGCCAGCATGTGCTCCGGGGTTATTTCCTTCCTGTTCAAGAACATTCCGCAGTATACGTATGGCTTGAATGTGGAGCCTACCTGACGTCGGCCGAGGCTTACGTGGTCGTACTGGAAGTATTTGTAGTTGATGCCGCCTACGTATGCCTTTACGTGGCCTGTTTTGGGCTCCATGCTCATCATGCCGCAGCGGATGAATTTCTTGTAATACAGTAGCGAGTCCATAGGCATCATTACTGTGTCCTTGCCATCGGGTGCATCCCATGCGAATACTCGCATAGGTGTCTTCTCGAAGAACTGTTTCATTATCTCTACGGAATCCAGTCCGGCGGCCTTGCCTACTCTCCAGCGCTCGCTGCGTTTTACGGCGCTGTTTATCATCTGTTTTACGTTGGCGTCGGATATTCTTGCGCTGAATGGGCGTGTGAATTCGTGTCCGCCGATGTTGAGTTTCTTGTGCTTGCTGAGCTCGTTTTTGTCGAAGAGGGTTTGGAGCGGGTCATAGTTGAATGAGCCTTCCTTGAATCCCTGTCCCATGTGTTTTACCACGGCCTCCTCGGCGTATTTCTGCATTCTGGAATCGATGGTGGTGTAGATGGTGAGTCCGTCGTTGTAGATGTTGTAATTCTCGCCATTAGCTTTCTTGTTTTTGTTGCACCATCCGTACAGATCATCGGTAGCCCAGAGGAGCGAGTCCTCGTGGTATACGTCGTCCTGCCATGATGCGTAGTTTTCGCGTTGTGGTTCCTTGGCCGACATGTAGATGCGGAGGAATTCCCTGAAGTATGGCGCGCCGCCATCGGTGTGGCTTTCGGCTGTAAAGTGCAACTCTATCGGCTTGGCTCTCAGCGAATCGAGCTCGGCGTGGGAGTACAGGCGGAAGTCGTCGGCGGTTTTGGTGTCCTTGTATATGTCCTTGATCTTAGCCTGATATTTCTCTATCTGGCCGAGTACGATGTTTCGTCTGGTCTTGGAGGCCTCGGGATGTGACTTTGGGCTGTAGCGTGATGGCGCCTGCAGCAGACCCACGAGCACAGCGGCCTCGTCGAGTGTCAGCTGCTCTGGTTTCTTATCGAAGAATGTGCGCGCGGCGGCTTCTATTCCGTATGCATTGTGTCCGTAGGTTACGGTGTTCAGATACATGCTCATTATCTCGTCTTTGCAGTAGCGCTCCTCCAGCAATACGGCTGTTACCCATTCCTGGAGTTTCAGGGTAAGCTTCTCGGAGAACTTGCGGTTGCGGATGTTCACGTCCTCGCCGCGGAGCTTGTAGAGGTTTTTGGCTAATTGCTGTGATATGGTGGAGCCTCCTGATGTGGAGCCTGCGCCCATGAATCCCTTTACTACGCGCAGCAGAGCCGTGAGGTCGATGCCGGCGTGGTCGTAGAAACGCACGTCCTCGGTGGCCAGGAGCGCGGTCTTTATGTTTACCGGGATGGCCTTGAATCTGTCGTTGGTGGTTCGGTTTTCCTTGTAGTATTTGCCGATGGTCTGTCCGTCGCTCGACATGATGGTGCTGGCAAGACTGCTCTTGGGGTTCTCCAGGTCCTCAAAATTGGGGATTGTGCCCAGGTTGCCGGTGCCTATCATGAAGAAGATTATGAATATCGCTATTACCGGTATTATAAATAATGCCCATAATACGATGAAAAATGTGCGTTGGGTTCTTTCGCTTAGTTCCATTTTTATGTATTAGTAGTGTTGGTTTTGTTGAAAAGTTTAGCGCAAAAATATAAATTTCAGCAGAATATACCAAGGTTTATTATATATAATGTGTGATTTTTGAAAAAAAATTTGTCTATGGTCTCCAAATTTTATTACTTTGCACCTTGATTTTTCAGGCATAGCCTGTATTTACGTACAATAATAATATTTCAATTTATAATAAATGGCAACAAACTTAGTAATAGTGGAGTCTCCAGCCAAGGCAAAAACCATTGCCAAACTATTGGGCGACGACTACCTTGTAAAACCAAGTTTTGGACACATTCGTGATCTTGCAAAGAAGAATTACGGCATTGATATCGAGAACAATTTTGAGCCAAAATACGAAATTGACGCCGACAAGAAGGCTGTAGTGGCAGACTTGCGCAAGGAGGTGAAAGCCGCCAAGCAGGTATGGCTCGCATCCGATGAGGACCGCGAGGGAGAGGCTATTGCGTGGCATCTGGCCGTAACGCTCAAACTGCCCGTAGAGACCACCAAACGTATTGTGTTCCACGAGATTACTAAGACCGCAATAGAGGAGGCCGTAAAGAATCCGCGAACCATCGACACCAATCTCGTAAATGCCCAGCAGGCGCGCCGTATACTGGACCGCCTTGTGGGTTTTGAGCTGAGCGAGGTGCTCTGGAAGAAGGTGAAGAGCAATCTGAGCGCGGGCCGTGTGCAGAGCGTGGCAGTGCGCCTGATAGTGGAGCGCGAGAGGGAGATCATCAACTTTGTATCTACTCCGTCGTTTAAGGCCGTGGCCAATTTCACTATTCCCGGGGCCGACAATTCAGCCTTCAAGGCCGAGTATACCGGCACTCTGGCCGACGAGGACGCTGTAAAGAACTTCCTCGATGTATGCAAGGCGTCTAATTTTACAGTAAGCTCGGTGGTCACCAAGCCTGGCAAGCATTCGCCGGCGCCGCCATTCACCACATCCACACTTCAGCAGGAGGCCAGCAGAAAGCTTGGATTCTCGGTAAGCCAGACCATGACATTAGCTCAGAGTCTCTATGAGAGCGGATACATTACATATATGCGTACCGACAGCACCAACCTCAGCGACCTCTGCATGAATGCCTGCAAGGACTACATAACACGCGAGTACGGCGCTTCGTATTCCAAGCCACGTCAGTACAAGACCAAGACCAAGGGCGCTCAGGAGGCGCACGAGGCCATACGTCCTACCACCATGCAGCCCGTGGTTAGCCAGAAATGGGACGAGCAGCGTCTCTATGAGATAATCCTGAAGAGAACCCTGGCATCGCAGATGTCGGATGCCAAGATAGAGCGCACCACCATCAAGATAGATGCCGACGGAGCCAAGGCTCAGTTCTCGGCTCAGGGCGAGGTAATCAAGTTTGACGGATTCCTGAAGGTGTATTCGGAGGGAACTGATGACGAGACCGCCAACGACAATCAGCTGCTCCCCGACCTTAAGGAGAGCCAGGCACTTAATATGTATCAGCTGGAAGTAAACCAGAGATTCTCGCGCCCTAATCCAAGATACACCGAGGCCAGCCTTGTGAAGAGGCTTGAGGAGCTCGGCATTGGCCGTCCTTCCACTTACGCGCCTATCATCACTACTATAATAAAGCGTGGATATGTGATAAAGGAGGACCGCAGCGGAACCGAGAGGGAGTATGTGAGCTATCAGCTGAAAGACGGAAAAATAAAGCGGCAGATAAAGAAGGAGAACACCGGAACAGAGAAAAACAAGCTGTTCTGCACCGATATAGCCATGGTGGTGACCGATTTTCTGGGTAAGCATTTCACCGATATCATGGATTACAACTTTACGGCCACTGTGGAGAAGTATTTCGACGATATTGCATCGGGCGACCTGGAGTGGACCAAGATGCTGAAGGATTTTTACGATCCGTTCCACGATACCACTCAGAAGAGCATCGAGGAAGGCGAGAGGTCGTCAGGCGAGAGGATTCTCGGCAACGATCCTCAGACCGGAAAGGTGGTGCTCGTAAGAATCGGCCGTTTTGGCCCGATTGTTCAGTTGGGCGAAAACGAGAGCGAGGAGAAGCCTGTGTTCGCATCCCTGCTCAAGAGCCAGCACATAGAGAGCATCACGCTTGAGGAGGCTCTGGAGTTGCTGAGCAACGAGATGGGCGGTACATTGCTGGGCGTGGACCCTCAGACCGGCAAGAACGTATATGCTCGTGTAAGCCGTTTCGGGCCAATGGTTCAGCTTGGCGAGGCCGATGATCCGGAGAAGCCTAAGTACGCCACTATCCTGAAACCTTACACCATCGACAATATTACTCTTGAGCAGGCTCTCAAGCTTCTGGAGCTTCCACGCGACCTGGGCGAGTACGAGGGCCACAAGATGAAGGTGGCCGTGGGACGTTTTGGTCCATACGTGAGCTGGAACAGCAAATTTGTATCGCTCAAGAAGACCGACGATCCTATGACAGTATCGTATGAGAGGTGCATTGAGCTGATAAAGGAGAAGGCCGAGAAGGACGCCAACAACCTTATAAGGGAGTTCAGCGAGAATCTCCGCATCGTAAAGGACCGCTGGGGACATCCTACTATCTGGTACAAGAAGAAATATTTCAAGCTGTCGTCGCAGACCGATCCATCGTCGCTCAGCGAGGCCGACTGCCTGAAGATAGCCGGAGTGGATCCGGAGAAGGAGGCTGCTAAAAAAGCGCCATCAGCTAAAAAAACTACTACCAAGAAAACTACTAAGAAGTGATTCTATGAAAAAGACTCTACTTGCTCTATTCGCGGCCTCTTGTCTTGGCGGCGCGGCCATGGCACAGCAGGACCCACATTACAGCCACTTCATGTATAATCAGGTGGCATACAATCCTGCATACTGCGGTACCGACGGAGTCATAAATGCCACCCTGCTGTACCGCAATCAGTGGGTGGGCATGGACGGCGGCCCAAATACTACGGTATTGTGCGCTGATGCGCCGGTGCGTCTGCTGGGCACTCAGGGAGGCGCGGGCATTTCCGTGATAAGCGATAATGTGGGTTTTGAGTCTAATTTTACGGCCAAGGCCGCATACGCGCAGCATCTGCAGGTGGGCGCCGGACAGCTTTCGATAGGAGTGGACGCCGGATTGTATAATAAGGCTGTGGATGGCGACTGGCAGTTTCCAGACCAGCCTGAGGCCATTTTCAGCGGAAAGTGCAGGAAGATGATATTTGACCTCGGAGCCGGCATATACTACAATCTGGGCGGTCTTACGCTGTCGTTTTCGTCGATGCATGTGGCCAATCCTACGCTCGATTTCTCCGAGGATGGAGAAACTTATCTGGCAAGACATTATTATTTTGCAGGATCATACAATATTTCTATACCAAATACGTTATTTGATGTGACGCCCTCAGTAATTGTGATGTCTGATGGAAATACAGCACAGACTGATATAAATATTAATTTTTTATACAATAAAAAAGCATGGGGCGGCGTTAGCTATAGAAACGGAGACGCAATAACGGTCTTGGGCGGTCTTAAGATAATGAACGACGTAAAAGTGGGTCTGGCTTACGAGCTGGGCTTGTCGAAGCTGAGGAAAACAAACTCCGGGTCTGTGGAGCTGATGCTTGGATACAGTTTTATGCCGGAAAGAAGCAAGCCCGCTCAGAAAGTGAAGAGCGTGAGGTTTCTGTAGCAAAAAAATAAATATTGTGTAATATCAACTTAGGAAACATAAAAGTATTATGAAAAAGGTTTTAGTAGCAGCAGCATCAGGCCTTCTGATGTTAAGCTCATGCAACAAGGGAGCAACGGGCGAGCTTACAGGAGCTCTAAACCGTCCTGCCAACTATGCTGAGGCCGATCCATACGGAATGGTTTTCATTCCACAGGGAAGCTTCAACATGGGACCTAACGACCAGGACGTGCCTTTTGCTATGACAGCGCAGTCGAAGACTGTGACAGTGGATCCATTCTGGATGGATGACACTGAGATTACCAACAACGAGTACCGTCAGTTCGTAGAGTGGGTACGCGACTCCATCGCCATGCGTCTCTGCCTTATAGCAGGTGCCGGCGAGGGCAGCAAGGGTAATATGTTTAAGATTGATGTGGACCCCGACAAGGTGGACATCAACGAGTACGACCCTGAGAATCCTAAGACCTGCTGGCTCAACTGGGAAAACCGCGACAAGGTTTGGGACAAGAGCGGCAAGGGCGACGAGCGTCAGGCTATCTCCGACGCTATCAAGGATCTCTACCTCATCAAGGAGGAGCGTTTCAACAAGCTTCAGGAGATTGATACCCGCAAGCTGATCTACGATTACTACTGGGTAGACCTCAAGCAGGCCGCCCTCAAGGAAAACCGCTACAACTTCAACGAGGATTTCACCGGCGGTAAGTACGAGGGTACCGTGATTGACGCCAAGGGTAATATAGTTCCTATCCAGGACCGTCGTTCTTTCATCATGGACGGCAGAATCAATGTATATCCTGATACACTCGTATGGATGAGCGACTTTACATACTCATACAACGAGCCAATGGCAAGAAAGTATTTCTGGCACGTAGCTTTCGACAACTATCCTGTAGTGGGTGTTAACTGGAAGCAGGCTACAGCATTCTGTATCTGGCGTACCGACTTGCTCAACAATTATCTCCGCTCTCAGCACCAGCCAATGGTGGAGCAGTACCGTCTCCCTACCGAGGCTGAGTGGGAATACGCAGCCCGTGGCGGTCTCGCACTCGCGATGTATCCTTGGGGTGGTCCTTACACAAGAAACAACTCAGGCTGTTTTATCGCCAACTTCAAGCCTCT
>JAZQPB010000151.1:0-18407 GCA_045628165.1 Bacteroidales bacterium
GGTGATAGGGTAGGAGTGCCTGTCGTCAAGCAGCAGATGGGTTCCGATCCTGCCTCAGTTGCCTTCGATGCAGTCTCACATGCCGTCAAGGAGCAAGCCGATGTGGTCATCATCGACACCGCCGGTCGTCTTCACAATAAAGTCGGTCTCATGAACGAATTGGGTAAGATTCGCAAGGTCATCCAGAAGGTCGTACCCGATAACGAACCCGAGGTACTCCTCGTCCTCGATGGCTCTACCGGTCAGAATGCTTTCGAGCAGGCCAAGCAGTTTACACTCGCTACCGAGGTTTCGGCTCTTGCGCTCACCAAGCTCGACGGCACTGCCAAGGGCGGCGTGGTAATCGGCATCAGCGATCAGTTCAAGATTCCTGTCAAGTACATCGGAGTAGGAGAGAAGGTTACCGACCTCCAGCTCTTCGACAAGGAACAGTTTGTGGATTCGTTGTTCAATCTGGAATAGAAATTTCGCAGCTTTTTTATCTGATAAATAAAAATTTCACACGGATGGATGCTCATTCGTGTGATTTTTTTTGTAAATAACTATCATGCAAATATATTTAGCCCCGATACAAGGTTTCACCGACTACGTTTTCCGCAATGCCCATCAGGCAATTTACGGCGGTGTGGATAAATACTTCACGCCATTTATCCGCGTGGAAGGCGGCGCTCTCCGAAAGAAGGATATCAACGACCTGATTTTCAGTGCCGAATCCGACAATCCCGATACAGAGCTTGTTCCGCAGATTATAGCCAACAACGCCAACGAGGTGGAACTGCTTCTCGATTTCATAACGGAAAGCGGTTTCAATGCCTGCGACATCAATTTCGGCTGTCCTTTTCCTCAGCAGTCCAGAAAACACCGTGGATGCGGAATCCTTCAGAACAGGGATATGGTAAGTGACGTATTAGCTGCCATAAAAAACTATCCCGGCATTGAGTTCTCGCTGAAAATGCGTCTCGGCTACGACAGTCCCGACGAATCGCTCGCCGTGGTGGATTTGATAAACGACGCGCCTCTGCGTTTTGTCACCATTCACCCAAGACTCGGCAAGCAAATGTATAGCGGCAACGTGGACCTGCACGGGTTTAAAACGCTATCAGCTGAAATAAAACATCCCGTAATATACAACGGTGACATCATATCAGCTGAAAACGCTGATAAGATAATGGGCGATTTTCCTGAAATTCATGGAATTATGATTGGCCGTGGAATGATAGCCGATCCCGGTTTGGCCGCCGGTATCAAGAGCGGAAATTACAAATTCGACAGAAACAAATATCTGAAATTCCTCGGCGCTTTGGTGGAAGGCTACAGCGCGCAATATCAGAATTCCGAGCTGATGGTGCTCGACAAGATGAAGACTTTCTTCGCTTATTCGTCGTTCGACAAGAAGGTGACGAAGGCCATCCAGAAATCACGCTCCGTGGCCGAACTTATTGGAAATGTGGCTATTGGCATCAGATAAACAAAAAAGCACATCCCAAAAGGAATGTGCTTTTTTTGTGTGGAGCTGCGGGGGGTCGAACCCCGGTCCGAACATGAGACTACCATGCTTTCTACATGCTTATTCACCTGTTGATTTTCGAAGTAGGTCTGAGAGGTGACGCCCCAACATACCCTTATCCTCTAAGATCTCATCCCTTCCGCGAGGCCGGTCGGGACTATTCCGCTTATTGATTGCACCTCCTGATCACTTAGGCCGCGGACAAGGCCGGTGGGAGATGTCTCGTTCCCGGAACTCCATGTCCAGGAATTAAGCTAATCTACTGTGCTTCAATTAGGCAGCGAGAGCGTATTCGTTAGAATTGCCAGTTATATTTTTGTAACCTTGATTAAGGGATTTGTTACCTGTCCCTGCATGCTTACATGCCAACCTTGCACGCCGTCAAAACCAAAGTCAGCCCCAAAGTTTGGAATGTGTCCGCAAAGATAAATCAATTTTTTGACTTATCAAAATAAAATCCCAAAGAAAATCTTATAGTATTTTGCAGCGGATTGGATGCCGATGTGGCCACAAGATATGCAAGGCTGAAATTCAGCTGCTTATATCCCACGCCGAGTCCAAATGTGAAATATTTTCGTCCGCCCTTGTCCTTGTTTTCGCCGAAATATCCCATCCTCGCCGAAAACGATTTGGCGTAGTTGTATTCCAGTCCCAGGGCGTAGCTTATCTCCTTGAGCTCCTCCTCGGCGCCGCCGGGCGCATCGCCGAAACTCTGGAAAATTCCCGTTATCACCGATACGTCGGGATCCTTGCCGGCCAGAATGCTGTCGCGCGATGTGTTGTATATCGGCGGAGTTGGCACCAGGAGCTTGTTGGCGTCCATGGTCACCATCAGGCTGTTGTACTGGTCGAGGTCCAGCCTGTAGCTTGCGCCTATCCTCAGATTGGCCGGGATAAAGCCCTTGTTGTTGTCGGTGTACGATATCATTGTGCCGATGTTGCTCACCTGCGCGCCCCATGCGAATGTGCCGGATACCTTGTCCCAGTTGCGCTGTTTCTGATAGAAGACTCCAAGGTCGCCGGCCACCGACTGTCCCACGTGGGTTTCCTCGCTTCCGCCTATGGTGAGTCCGCCCGTAAGGTTCGAGTAGATGTAGCGCATTGTAATGCTGGAGCTTATATTCTCGCCGAGCTTCAGCGCATACGATCCGTCTATACAGAACTCCTTGGGATTGAATGACTTGAGCACCGATCCGTTGTAGTCGGTAAACTGCATGTCGCCCAGGTTGAAGTATGTCATCGAGTATCCGAACGCCTGATTGTCCTTGTATTTATTGTATCCGCAGAGATACGAAATGCTCATGTCGTCCACAAATTTGCGGAGCCACGGAGTATACGAGGCCGATATTCCGGCTCGGTTTTCGGCAAAGATGTACTTGGCCGCATTCCAGTGCTGCGAGTACACGTCAGGCGATGTGGCCACTCCGGCATCGCCCAGAGCGCCGGCCCTCGTGTCTGGAGTTATCATCAGAAACGACGCCGATGTCAGGATTATGTTCGATTGGCTGGCCGATCCTAATACGTTCTGGCTCGGTGTTATCTGCGAGAATCCGCCCAGCGGAACAGACATTGCCAGTGCGGCGCAGATGATTTTCGTTAAGCGTTTCATAGTTACATTAATTATTTTGCAAATATAGGTTATTTATCTCAAAAACAATAATTTTTTGCTGTCTTTTGCTGTACGGCCCTCTTGGTCAGTAATTTCGAGCACGTAGATATATAGCCCGCCGTTGCCTGCCGTTATGTTTCTGCCCGAGAGCGGAATGGCGCAGTCGCCGTGCTCCAGCCGGCCTTTCTGCTCCCAGACCTTCCTTCCGCCCGTATCGAAAACCGCGAGAGTGTAATCCACATTGCCCGGCGCGTTGTGGGCAAATTTTATCGTTGTCTCCCCGTCGAAAGGGTTTGGATAGTTGCAGAGGTTGTATATCCTTAGGTCCCTGTCGGGCGTTACGGCCAGAGTTATCGTGCGCTCGCTTGGGTTGTTCATATTGTCCCAGGCCTTCACCGTTATCGAGTGCACTCCGGCAGGTAGTTTTTTCAGCTGATACAGAATCTCTCCGTGCGTGCAGCTGTCGGGCGCTGGATTGTACAGAGCCGTTATGTCCGTCACGCTTTCGCCGTCCACGGTAAGCGTAATTTTGTGGCCGGGCGTGCCTGTGATGTTTATTCCCGATGGGTCGCTCAGGGCAATTCTCAGCAGAGAGTTTTGCATGCTTTGGCCGCCAGCTGATAGCGATAATGCAATTTGCGGACCATTCTTGTCGGCGGTTGCGTTGGTGGCCGATCCGCTCATTGTCAGGCTGTTGCAGTAGCCAGCTGATATGTTTTCACCGCTGGTGGCATACATCGTGATTCTCAGATTTCCGGGATTGTAGCTGATATCCTTTGGTATCGGCAGGCAGAAGCTGAATTTGCCATCAGCTACCGTGCACTCACCTTTGTATATCACGTTTCCAAAGTCCTGATACTCGAAAACTCCCTCGCCGTCGTTGTTGAGAGTGCTCACGCTGCGGAGCTTGTCCCTCACAGTAATAAACGCAGTTCCATTGCCGAAATTATCCTTTGGCGAAATTTCGCATCCTATCCTGCAGGTCTGCATGGCGCGCAGAGTGTCGTGAAAATCTTCTATCGCAATTCCGTTTACGCTCTCCACTCTGATATTAGGCTCGGCTAAAGCTACGGGAATCGCCGGGTCGCCCAATAAGATGAAATTCAGCTTGTTGATGTCGCCCGAAATCTTGTTTTTCGAGATCCTGATTACATCGCCGAGCCTTGCGCCGGGCTTCAGGAGCTCTTCCATCAGGTTGCGGTTCAGCGTGTGGTTCTGACTCGCCAAAACCTCTCTCGTGGTGGTGAAAAGCGCAATCGCTCCGCCGTTTGGATTGTTGATGAAATGCTCCGCCGGGCTGTCGTCGGATCTCTCAGTCATCGGGTCGTAATGGTCGAAACGGCCGATGTTGCACGATGCCGTCACCACAATCGGCAGACGGTCGATGTTTTTCATGCTGTCGATGTCGTCGTTGCAGAGGATTCTCTCGTCGGCAAAAAATCTCATTCCGCCGTGACCTATGTAGTTGAAAATCAACACTCCGCTATTCAACGCTTCAAGCAAATCCTCTTTGGCCTCGGGATAAGTGTCGCCGGCCGATGTAGTTTCCTGCCTGTAGGCGTCCATGTAGATTTTCCGGATGTTGAGGTCGGGACGCGCGCTCTCGGCTATCCCGGCAATGTTTTCGGAATGCTGCGCGTGGAGGTTGTAGTTCTCATCGTCGGCAAGCAGGAGTATGTTTTGCCGCCAGGGATTTTTTTCAGCTGATGTCAGGTATTTCTGCAATTTCGCAATGGCGGATCGGGCCTCGTCCTCGTTTTTCACCGGCAGACGGCCGATTCCAATGTCGAGAGTGCCGGTATATTCGCCATCGCCGCTGTCCAGCAGTCCGTAAAAATCATCCGACACAAAACTCGCGGCGCCATTCTCGTTGAGCGAGTTTGCCGACTGGTATGTTGGCAGCAGGTTTGGGTTGGAGCTGATATCGTGGAAGTTGTCCACCGATCCGTCGCCGAAGAGTAGCAGATATTTCAGCCGGCCGTACTTATTATATAGGTGTCGGGCGCAGTTCCGTATGGCGTATGGATCCCTCATCCCCGACGAGAATTCGTTGTAAATCTGCTGGTCGGTTGCTACGGCGGTGTTCAAGTCGGGATGCAGTCGGGCTATCTCAACTGCGTATTTTTCAAATATTTGCGGTGTCACTATCAGGTATTCCACGTTGCTGAGTCCCTGGATGTTCTGGTTTGGGATTTTTTCCAGAATCTCGGGTTCCAGCGCGTCGGCAGGAGAGGAGATGCAGAATTTCCGCCGTCCGCTGGTCTCGGCGTCAAAACCATTTTCTTTGGCCATCAGCTGAAATGGCAAATCTTCCGTAACATCCCATATTATGTGGCTGTCGCTGATGTTTTCTACCATGATGTGCGCCGTCCCCGACGATGAAGCTGAGCTTTCGAACAAGAGCTGTTTCTTTCTGTATATCAGCGGTTCTGTGGTCTGGATGGTTATGTAGTCGAGGTAGCCGGCGGCGCTTGGGGAATTTTTCTGAAATGTTACCGTTATGTCCTGGTTTTCAGAATTTTGCGCCATCAGCTGAAATACTTCTGATGATACCTGCGCGTATGGTCCCTTGTCGTAGGTCCGCGGAATTTTTACAGTTTTTTCGCTATCAGCTGATACAAAAACAAAGCTCTCCTCCTTGTCGGAACGCGATGCCACACAGGCGTTTACGAGGATTTTTCCGCTGGGTTTGGCATTGCAGCTGAAACGTATTTTCTGGCTTCCGCTCATAAGGAAATGCTCGCCGAACCAACGGCTTCCGCTCAATAGAAGGTTGTTGGTCATCAGCTCATGATGGTAGGTGAAAAGTCCCTCGCTTACAGATTCTTGCGCCGGCGGAGCGCTCCGGGTGATAATGCCATTAGCTGCGCCGGTATTGTAATCGGTAATCAGGAAACAGGCGCGGCCGGTGTATACGTTTTGAGTGATTTGGCAGATGCCGAGATCGGGTGAGTAGTGGATTTGGTGGGCCGAAACGCCGTAAAAATATATGTAGCCGTCGCGGTGGAGCACCGGGCATTCTTTCTGCTGATGGAATATGCGCGCGTTTTCGGGATTGATGCCCAACTGCTTGATTTTCTGATACGAAAGGCGATAAATACCGTAGCGGTCGGTGGCCAGCCGGTGCCAGTTTCCCGAACTTAGCACCGACTGACAAACCGCTGACAGTGAGTAAATTGATAGTAAGAATGTGAATAATGCCTTTATCATGCCTTGCTGATAGGGGACAGGCCGTTTTCGGCTCCCTTGCGGAGCATTAGCTCGTATGCGGCCTCGAATGTGTTTTCTATTTTGCCATCCAGTATGGAGTCCTTGATGCAGTCCTTGATGGTGCCCACTATGCGGCTGGGCGGTATTCCGAAGGTCTCCATGATGTAATTGCCGTCGATGGGAGGCTGCCATGTGCGGATAAAGTCTTTCTGCTCCAGGGCCTTGATCTTGCGGCGAACTTCCTTGTAGTTCTGCAGGAATTTGGCTTTTTTCTCCTCGATCTTGGATGTGATGTCGGCCTCGCAGAGTATCATGAGGTCGTCGAGATCCTCGCCGGCATCGTACATCAAGCGGCGAACGGCCGAATCTGTGATTTCGTTGTTGGAGATCGGGATGGCGCGGTGATGCATTCCCACCATTTTCTGCACGAATTTCATCTTGGCGTCCAGCGGAAGTTTCAGCTCCTTGAAAATGGACGGAATCATCTTGGCGCCTATGAATTCGTGGCTGTGGAATGTCCATGTGCCGTTTATGAATTTCTTTACGTTGGGCTTGGCAATGTCGTGGAACAGAGCGCTCCAGCGCAGCCAGAGATTGTCGCTCTGCGCGGCCACGTTGTCCAGCACCTGCATGGTGTGGAAGAAGTTGTCCTTGTGTCCGCGTCCTTCCTTTATCTCCACGCCCTTCAGCTTGCAGAGCTGCGGTATTATCAGCTCCAGGAGTCCCGATTTCTCGAGCTGTATGAATCCAGCTGATGGCTTGTTGGTCATCATTATCTTATTCAGCTCGTCGCAGATGCGCTCCTTGGAGAGGATGCTCAGGCGCTCGCGGTTGCGGAAGAGCGCCTCCTCGGTCTCGGGCTCTATCTTGAATCCCAGACGGCACGCAAATCTCACAGCCCTGAGCATTCGCAGGGGATCGTCGGAGAATGTGATGTCGGGATTCAGCGGTGTGCGTATTATCTTGTTTTCCAGATCGGAGAGCCCGTCAAACGGGTCGGTGAGCTCGCCGTAATTGTCGGGATTCATGGATATCGCCATGGCGTTGATGGTGAAGTCGCGGCGCTTCTGGTCGTCCTCAATGGTTCCGTTTTCCACAATGGGCTTGCGCGAGCTGCGGTCGTAGGATTCCTTTCTGGCGCCCACAAATTCGAGCTCGGTGCCCTTGTACCTCAGCATGGCTGTGCCGAAGTTGCGGAAAACCACCACATCGCGCTTGCATCTGAGATGCTCGCCCACTTTCTGCGCAAATTCTATTCCGCTGCCTGCCACCACAAAATCCATGTCCTTGCTCTGTATTCCGAGCAAGAGGTCCCTCACAAAACCGCCTATTACGTATGTCTCCATACCCGTGGCCTGGGCTACCTGGGCTATCTGGTGGAATACCGGATGATTCAATTTGTGCCTTAAGTTTGTCATTTTTAACCTTCCTTATTGTCAAGTGGCTGAATATTAGCCTTTTAATTTTTTTTAATACGTTTTGCAAAATTAATTGAAATTTTTGGAATAATTTACTTTTTGGGATGATTTTTTTTTCTGACCTTTGCATTATGGAAATGCCGTGATTATTAGTTGGCATAATGATTGCTAAATTCCTCAAAAATAGCGAGAAATGAATAAGTATTTAAATATATTGATAATCATCCTGATGCTCTGCACAGGCGCAGCGCGCGCTCAGTACGTTATGGAATGGGCCATGCCGTATGGCGGCGACGGATGGGACGAGGCCAATACCTGCATCCAGACCCGCGACGGCGATATCATGATTGGCGGTTTTGCCAAGCAGAAACAGCCTCAGCTCTGGATCGTGAAAACGCGTCCCGACGGCAAGGCCCGCTGGGGAAAGATTTTCCCGGACTATGCGTCGTCGTCGTGCAACAGCATGATACAGGACCGCGACTCCAACATCGTGCTCACCGGATACGCCATCAAGAAGGGAACTTTCCAGAAGGACCTCCTGATAATGAAAATCGACACTCTCGGCAATGTGCTCTGGCACAAGACTTACGGAGGCATTCTCGACGAGGAGGGCACCAAAATCGTGGAGTGCGATTCCACAGGCGGATACGCCGTATGCGGATACACCTGCACCAACAACGACGGAATGCCCAACTGGTATATGATGCGCATCGACAACAACGGCAACAAGGTGTGGGACAAGGAGTTTGGAATGAGCGCCGACGACAAGGCCCTCGCCATAGCCAAAACCTACGACGGCGGTTTCGTGGTGACCGGATACCTGGGAAATGCCAGCGGAAATGCCCAGAAAATCATGTGGATCATCAAGCTCGACCAGGACGGCAACGACGACTGGGTTCAGTATTTTGAGCACAATATGTGGACCTGCGGAACATCCATCATCGAGACCCGCGACAGCATGATTGTGGCCGCCGGATACACGCGCGCCTACACCATCACCGATTACGATGTGCTGGTGGTTAAGTGCGCAGCTAATGGCGATACTCTCTGGACCCGCACATACGGCAACGAGGACTGGCAGGAGGCCACCGACATTGTGGAATCGTTCGACAACGCATTTGTAATCAGCGGTTTCAATATGTCGAACAGCAAAGAGCGTTCAAGTTTCCTGACCCTGAAATACGACACCCGTGGCGATCTTCTTTGGTACAACTCCTTCAAGCGCCGGAGCCAGGACTACGCCAAATCTGTAATTGAGACCTTCGACCACGGCCTTCTGCTGGCCGGCACCACATTCTCGCTCGGCAAGGGCTGGGACATGGCCCTCCTGAAGATGAAAAACATCGAGAGCACCGAGCTCAAATTCGATTTCCCCACCGACACCGTGGCCACCACTCTCATCGACAATCTCACCTTCAGGCTCTGCCTCAAGAGTTTTGGAGTGCCGAGGGAGCTCAAGGTGATGGTAAACAACAAGATTCAGCTTGTGGACACCGAGTTTGCCAAGCCCAAGGACGACCAGCCAAACAGAGGATGTGATTTTCCGCTGGAATACACCGTACAATTAGAACCCGGAAAAAACGTTATAAAACTGGAGATTCAGGATTACAAGCGCTACCGCTATTACAGGGAGCTTGTAATCTACAGAATGCCGGCATACGAGTTCGTGAGATGAAAATCATCATTTAACCAAAACATATAAAACACTCAGCACCATGAAAATAAGAAACATAATCGCAACCATGGCTTTGATATTGGGCGTATTGCTAATGGCAATTCCCGAAGCCGGAGCCCAGCGCGGAGGCAAGACCGACGGAAACGAGGTTTGCTTCTGGTTCAACGTAAAAATCTCGAAAACCACCAACAAGCAGTCCGGCCTGGAGGCATATCTGGAGCGCGTAATAAGCCCCACCATCTATCACGGAAGCGCCAAGAAATACCAGAAATCGCTCTGGGAAGGCACCGTTCACGGCACCAGGATAGCTGTAGGCCCGTTCGAGAATTTTGAGCAGGCCACGGCCGCCATGAAGCTCTACAAGACCCTGAACGCCTCAAAAACCGAGTTGCCAGCTAATGGCGAGTGTCACTGGTTCCTCGTAAAGATTGGAATCACGGAGCGCAGCCACGCATACGTTTTCGAGCACATGGCGGCGGCGGTGGCATCAGGCAGTCCCTCGGATTTCGCCGATGTATTGCGCGAGAGTCTCGGCTTCAAGACTCTGGCAATAGGCCCGTTTGGAACCTACGAGGCTGCCGAACGCGCCAAATCTCTCTACAGAGTAGAGGAGTAGTGGAATCATAAAAAACTGTAACATAAAAATAGAAAAATGGAAATATTTTTGGACAAGAGCACGATGGAGTTGCTCACAGTGGCCACGGAGTTCTGCGCTTTTGTAGAAAAATCGCAGAAATTCCCCAAGGAGGATTACCTGAACAAGCTCCACAAAATGCTTTCGCTGATATACCTGAAAACATCTCTCATGGAGCCTGATGACGAATGCACTCAGCTCTACGAGGACGGCAACGTGGAGGCTTTTCTCTCGGAATACGAATACGAATATATAAAAGGTGTGGCCAGCCAACGCATAGGATCACACGATGCATATATCAACATCTACAATTCGGCCAGCAACGACAGCGGATACGAGCAGGCCGAAATCTCTGAGTGTGTGGCTGATATATACCACAACCTGAAGAATTTTGTAGAGAACTGCCGTTCAGGATCGGAGGATTCAGCCAAGGCTTCGAGGGCCGAGCTGATACACGATTTCCGCGATTACTGGGGCTTCAGAGTTATCTCGCTATTAGCTGCACTGCACGCCATAATATACTCCGGCGAGCCCCTGGACAACGACGACAATGCCGCCGACGACGAGTTCCGCAGATTCAGCCAGCAGGCCAATGCGAACGATGAGCCGTCGTTTCTCGACAAATTTATGCAGACCAAACGCTAACCCCTAATTATTTATCTGATATGAAAAAATACGCAATGATTCTGGCAACCGCACTTATGGCTCCGGCATCTATGGCCAGCGCCGAAAACGCCGGAAGCCAGATAGCTGAGCTTGCAAATTGTGCGGTAAGGATTTATCAGCCCGCCGCAACCGACGCCGTGATGAACGATTACGAGAAATACGGCAAGAAACTCGGTACAACTTTCAAGGGCACCGAAGACCTCACCCTGCTCAAGGAGGTGACATCGTGGCTGGGAACTCCCTACAAATACGGCGCATCAAACAAGGGCAAGGGAACCGACTGCTCGGGTTTTGTATCGGGAGCTTACAAGAATGCCTACAACATCAAGCTCAACCGCACATCATCGTCGATGGTGCTTGATGTAAACAAGGTGGACCGCAACGAGCTGGAGTGTGGCGATCTCCTGTTTTTCGCCAACGAGAACGGCTCTATCTATCATGTGGCCATCTACCTGGCCAACGACCAGTTTATCCACTCGGCCACCAGCAAGAATGTGGGCGTAAAGACCGACAATCTTAACTCCACATATTACAAACAGCATTTCTTCTGCGCCGGACGTGTAAAATCGCTCGACAAGCGCACTCAGCAGAACGATAAGCCTAAGAGCGAAATCGTGAACGGCGCCGACAAGACCGACAACGCCACAACAGTGGAGCGCTCATACGCTGACTATTCCAAGGAATTCGGCGTAAAGTTCAACGGCAACGAGGACCTCAACATCCTGAAGGAAATTTCGTCGTGGATGGGCACACCATACAAGAGCGGTCAGAGCGTGAAGGGCGAAGGCTGTGACTGTCAGGGCCTTATACTTGGAGTTTTCAAGAATGCGTGCAAGATATCGCTAAACCGCGACCCCGAGCTTCTGATGAAGAATCTCAAGAAAACCGACAAGAAGAAACTCAAATTCGGCGATATTGTTTTCTACAAGAAAAACAGCAATTATCCAATCATAGGTTTCTATCTGGGCGACAGCAAGATAGTATACACATCGGTGAGCAAGGGTGTAATGATACTCGATATGAATTCGGTGACATCATACAACCTCCATTTCTGCGGATCGGTACCGGCGCTGAATTATTAAGTGATTGAAGTAATTGAAGTAATTGAAGGGTTGAAGTGATTGAAAATCGCCTTAATTTTTTCTGATTAATATTCACTTCAATTATTTCAATTTCAAGTCACTAAAAAAAATATTGAAAAAAGTTTCAGAAATATTTGCAGAATCCAAAAATCTGCCTTACCTTTGCATCGCAAAACAAAAGGAAACAACCTTGAGTGATGCAAAGGTTATTTAAAGTACGGTTTGGTAGTTCAGTTGGTTAGAATACATGCCTGTCACGCATGGGGTCGCGAGTTCGAGTCTCGTCCAGACCGCAAACAAGCAAGTTAGTTTGCGAGGTTCTTAATGTAAGGATTTAATTAATTTGATTCACACAAAATTGGGTCAGTTAATATCACCACGGCTGAAAAGCGGAATATACGGTTTGGTAGTTCAGTTGGTTAGAATACATGCCTGTCACGCATGGGGTCGCGAGTTCGAGTCTCGTCCAGACCGCCTAATTTTGTTTTTTAAGCCTTCAATCAGAAATGGTTGGAGGCTTTTTTTGTTTCAACAAAAGCTTTAATCTTTAAGATCTCACGAAGGATAAAAGGAATAAAAGCATTATAGAATGTTCTTTTTAAAAGTCGTAAAAAACTTCGTTTTTTACTCGAAAAGTTTAAAAGCCTCCGGATTAGCGCTTTAAAACTTGAAAAGAAATTTTTGATAAAAATTTCGCCTCTTAAAAAGAAAATCCGAATGGCCTTTTATTCCTTTTATCCTTCGTGTGAGACTCAACTTTAAACTCATAAGCTTTACACTAAAAAAAACTACCAACAATGGATTTACAAAAACTGATCCGGTCGTCGGTTTTGGCCGGTATTTGCATTGGAATCGCCGGATTCGGCTACTTGGCCGAGAAAAGCATCATCGGCGCCGTGTTGTTCTCGTTTGGACTGCTTACAGTGGTGCATTACAAGCTGAAACTCTACACCGGAACCGCTGGTTTCATCAACAAGAATCAGGTAGGTGAGCTGCTGATGATTCTGCTCGGAAACATCATCGGATGTCTGGCTGTGTCTATGATTGTGAGATGCTCGCCAATGCCTCTTCAGGAGACCGCCGAGGCCATCCTGAAGGGAAGGCTCGATATGGGTCCGCTGAAGGGCGCTGTGCTCGCCATAGGATGCGGTTTCATCATGACTACGGCGGTAACTTTCGCACGTCAGGGCAAGAACCTTCCGCTGTTTTTCGGCGTGCCGTTGTTCATAATGTGCGGTTTCCCTCACTGCGTGGCCGACGCGTTTTATTACTGTTGCGTATCAGCTGGCTACATCTCCGAAAATCTTGGCTCAATAATTGTCTTTTATTTGAGTATTGTGGCCGGCAATTTCGTGGGATGCAATCTCTACAGATGGCTCTGGCCTTACAATGAAGAAAACTAACCTTAAATAAATACACAAATTATGGCAGTATTGAAAAAAGCTTTGATTGGAGCATCGCTTCTGCTTTCTCTGTCGGTTTCGTCATGCGACTGGGATGATTATGTTCATAATGACGAGTTGGAACCTGAATATGTGCACTTTGTGGTGGGCATCTGGGATCTTGTAAGGGAAGACATGGTTGAGAGTTACTATGTGAATACCTATGAGACCGACCTCGAGACAGATTACTTTGTGGAGTTTCTGGCCAACGGCGATTTCAGGACTTACCGAAGCTATTCCATGGACGACTATTACGGCCTGGTGACTCTCACACGCCAATCCGACAAGGGTGTCTGGGAGACCGATGATGAATCCAGAACCCTCTACATGTATTACGACAACGGACTGGAGACTGTATGGCATTACGACCCTACGGTGAGGGACAGGCTTGAGCTCAGAACATACGAGGTAGACCAATACGGCCATGTGCTTGACCATCAGGTTTTCGAGAAAGTATATTTCGAGCGTGATTCGGTCCACATGGTGCACTTCTAATCGAGCATTATGAAGGCGGCCCAGTGCCAGGGCGTAGTTCCCTTTTTGGCTTTCAGGTCTTCTATGGCCTTGTTGAACGCCATGCGCTCTGTCATGCCGCTTTCGTACATATTGCGGTAAAAATTGGTCATCATCAGCTGGGTGGCAAAATCATTTACCGGCCAGAGCGACATTATTATCGACTTGCATCCGGCAAGCTTGAACGCGCGCTGAAGTCCGAAAACTCCCTCGCTGCTCACGTTTCCCTTGGCGGTCTCGCAGGCCGAGAGCACCACAAGTCCGGCCGACGAGAGGTCCATCTCCGATATCTTCTGCGACTTTATCACACGGTCGCTCATGGCGAGGCCGGAGTTTTCGAGTGTATTGCCATCAGCTATCTGAAAAATTCCGTGGGTGGCCACGTGGATTACCGCGATGTTTTTTCCCGACATCTGCTCAAACCTTGATGCTGTGGCGTCGTGGCCGGTGATGCTTACGATCTCGGTTTCCTGTCCGGCAAGGCTCTGGCTTATGTTGTTTACCTCGTCGAGGCTTCCGGGAAGGTATTGGAGAGTGTTTCCGCCTTCCTGATAGTTGTATTTGATGCCTCCGTAGAGATATATGGCGCCGTCTTTCTTGATTTTCTCGTCAATGACAATGTTTCTTGTGGATGATATTCTGTGCACATTGTACTTATTGAAAAACAGCGTGCCGTCGGTCATTGGCGCGTATTCTATGGCTATCTGATGCAGTAAACCCTTGGGCGCGAAATAGATATTGCATCCCGGTTCAAGGTATTTTTCGAGCCTGCCCCAGATGTTCAGGTACAGTACCGGCGATTCGTAATATTTGAGCTCGAGGTCCGATTCCGAATCCGACGCCTCGTAAACCGCGCGCTTGAAATCCCTCTCGTTGAAAAGCGGTACCGCCTCGGGATACTTGGTGCTGTTGGTGAGCACCAGCGCCATGTAGTCGCCCTTCTTGGAATGCACAAACTCTATGGCCACATCGTTTTTCTTCAGGCTCTTTTTTACATCATGCCAGCTGATATCAATATTTTGTGTAAGATCCGCGTACTCGGTGCTCTTAGATACAAGCTCCATCTCGAGTTTGCTGTTCTCGATTAGGAGGTCGTTGTAGGCGGCCGAGCGGTTCGTTTTCGAAGATTCCTCCTTTATGATTTTTGAGTTTTCCCTCAGCTGGCCGTGAAGTCGCAGGATTTCGGGGTCGGTGCAGTTGCGGATGTAGGAGTTGAATTCCTTGCTCGACGACAGCAGAAGTCCCTTCGAGAGGAGCTCCATATCGTAGCTTGAGCCCACATACTGACTGTTGCTCAATTCCATTGCCGATACGAAAAACATGTCCAGTATCGGGTCCACATTGCTCTGATAGTCATGAAGCCGCTGGTTCTCGGTCATGAACGAGAACTGCTGTTTCAGCAGTTTCTTCTTGATATCCAGAACCTTGTCGAGCGCCATGGCCATCGAGTCAGTAAATCCAGTCTTGTTGTAGGCCACGGCCAGCGATATCATCAGCTTGTAATACATCTCGTTGTTTTCGCCGATGGTGCTGTTGTAGATGTTGCTGATTCGGTGGAGGTCGCTGAGCGAGTTTTCGAATTCTCCCAGACAGTGGTAGGTATCGGCCAGAAGCTGAAGCACCGATGCGTATTCCATCGACTGATTTCCGTAAATGGCCAATGCGGTAAGCTCCGCCGCCTCGAAATAGCGCTTGGCGTCGCTGAACTGCTCTTTTTCGTAATAATTATGTCCAATGGTACGCAGAATCGCGAGTCCCTCGTAATTGTTGCGTCCCACGGTTTCCTCCAGGCGGTTGAGTATCAGCTCCAAAAGTTCTATTGTCTTGCTGAAACCGAAATTTCCCCTTGCCGATACTATGTAGTTAAGCAGTTCGATGGCGCGTCCTTTTATCTGAACTCTCAGGTCGCTCTTGCCGGCAATGGCGCGTATCAGAATCTCTCCGTCCCTGATATCACGGCCGGTGTTCGGGAGCTGGATTCCTTCGGATAATGCAATGGTTTTCAGCACTTTCAGCTTGTAATACTGGTCGTTTTCGTAGTCGCCCAAATTCATGTATGCCTGCGCCACATTGTTGAGCGATGCCATATACTGGTCCGACAGAGTGTCGTTTTTCTCTTTCATTATATCGAGCACCTTGCTGAAACAGTCGAGGCTCTTCTTGGTCTCCGAAATCTTGGAGTAGCAGTATCCCAGACGGTTGATGCTGTTGATGTATGCGTCTTTGTCGGGGATTCCGTTTTTCTCCATAGCCGAAACAGCCTTCTGCCCGAATTCCAGCGCGATATTGTAGCGTCCGGTGTTCGTATTGTACAGAAACTGCTCCTCAAGGTATTCCAGCGACTGCTTGTCGCGGCGCTTGTTGCTGGATGCGCCGTTGTACATATCAAGATATTCGTTTCGTTTGTCAGCCTGGCCCAGCGCTCCGTATATCTGCGAAATCTGCATCAGGCAGTCCTTGTATTCCTGGTGGGCGGTGCCGTATATGCGCTCCAGGATTTCGAGGCGTTTTAGAGCTGATGGCAGGGCTTCGTTGTACTTATACGCCGAAATCGCCGACGCAGTGTATATGGCCAGAGTGCGGCAGTACGGCTCCGAAAATTCGCCGTCCCTGTCCTTTATCACGTTCAGGAGCTCTGCAATCAGGGTCATGCAGCTGATGGCCTCCCTGTCGTTCAGCATCGCCTTTCCGAGTTCCTGAAAATACTTGCAGGTATATTCGTCCCAGGCAAGCACAGTCCAGCTGTCGATTGTTTTCAGGAGTTTTACGGCGGTCTCGCATGTATTTTTCCACGTATCAGCTGATATAAAATCTATGTATTCCTCTCCGGCCCAGTAGCTGAAAAGCGAGCTGAAATGCTTGCGTGAGTTTTCGAAATCTCCGGTCTTGGCGTATTCCACGGCCATGGTGTTCTGGATGTCGATGTAGTTGTCGGAGGAGCTGGCGTCCTCGAATATTTCAGCTAATTCCATGAAACACTCGAAACCTTTCCTGGGACTGGTGCTCAGGTAATAGTATCCGAGAGTGTTCACCACTTCCACGTAGTCCTGCCTGTAGCCGGTGAGGCCGGCCTTTATGAGCACAGTTTTGGCTTTCTCGGCCGATTCTATAGCCTTGCCGATGTTTCCGGCACCGGCGTGCTGATTAGATTGCGCCATCAGCTGGCTGTATTCTGCCGGACTCTGTGCCCATGCGGACACACTTATTAATATTGCTAAAAGGGTTGGGAGTATTTTGGTCATGGTATCAGCTGATATAATAAATAACTATTCGGCGTTTCCGTAGAGCCCCTCGGCGAGAATTTTCATGTACTCATCGTAGCTGATGGTGACTCCGCCGAGGGATTTGGTGTGGCTGTTTTCCACCTGAGAGTCTATGAGCATTCCGTGGTTTTCCACCATGAAACCGCACAGCGCGTAGAATGCGAGCTTGGATGTGTTGGTCTCCTTGTGGAACATGCTCTCGGCGTAGAAAATCCTGCCGAGCATAAGTCCGTAGAGACCGCCCACGAGCTTGCCTGTCTGCTTGTTCCAAACCTCGATGCTGTGGGCGTATCCCTGACGGTGGAGCTCGGTGTAGGCCTCCACCATATCGGGACCCAGCCAGTCGAAGACATCGCCGCCGTGCACCTCGGCACAGCTCTTTATCACGCCCTCAAAATCGTTGTTGATGCTTATCTCGTATATGTCGCGGGTCTTGTTGATGAACCGCCTCATGGAGCGCGATATATGCACCCGGTCGGGGAAGAACACAAACCTCTCCAGCGGACAGAACCACTGGATGGGAATGGGCTCGTCTTCCCGGAGCTGATCGCCGTAGGCCTCCCTCTTGTAGGCGTACCACGGAAAAATTCCGTGAGTGTAGGCCAGCAGAAGGCGGTCTACGGAGAGGTCGCCGCCGATGGCGATGCATCCGTCCTCGTCGCCCTCGTAGGGATTGGGGAATGCAAGATCTTCGGTAAGTGTGTATACCATTGTTTACGGATTAATTATATTTTATCACAAACTTTCCGTCGGCGTAATCCACCGTGGCCGCGCCGCCTTTCTTGAGTTTTCCGAAAAGGATCTCGCGCATCAGCAGCGGGTTTACAGCCTGATTGATTACTCGGTCGATCTCGCGGGCTCCGTACTGCGGCGAGAATCCGCGCGAGAGAAGTTCGCTATTAGCTGCCGTGGAAATCTCTAATGTTACGTTCTTGGCCGACAGACGCTCGCGCAGCTCGTTGATTTTCTTGCCGAGTATCAGCTTGGCCATCTGCTCGTTGATGTCGTTGAAGAGCACTGTGGCTGTAAGTCGGTTGATGAATTCGGGCTTGAATGTCTTCTTGACCGCCGTCATCATGGCCGAGCCCACCGATGCGCCGTTGAATCCCACTGTGGCCTGATGCGCGTACTGTGCGCCGGCGTTGGATGTCATTACGAGTATCACGTGGCGGAAGTCCGATTTCTGGCCCTTGTTGTCGGTGAGCGAGGCGTAGTCCATTATCTGGAGCAGGATGTTGTAGATGTCGGAATGGGCTTTCTCTATCTCGTCGAAAAGAAGTACGCAGTTAGGTTTCCTACGTATGGCATCGGTAAGCAGACCACCTTCGTCATAGCCTACATAACCAGCAGGCGAACCAATGAGTTTCGATACGGTGTGCTTCTCCGTG
>JAZQPB010000152.1:0-16622 GCA_045628165.1 Bacteroidales bacterium
CAGCTGATGGCGTTTCAGCTGATGGCATATCAGCTGACAGCCCCACCGCCGACTACAGCTTCCTGAGCGCCGCCTCCATATACCACACACTTACAGCGCTCACCAAAGTGGAACGGCCCGAAAACGAGGCATCGCACGAGATGCTGGCCGGCGACGCCAACGTGGCATGGAAAACCGGAACAAGTTTCGGATTCCGCGACGCATGGGCCATAGGAATATCCGGCAACCACGTAATAGGAGTATGGACCGGCAACGCCGACGGCGAGGGAAGACCCGGCCTCGTGGGAGTCAAGGCATCGGCCCCTATCCTATTCGACCTCGTGAAAATACTGCCGAGAAGCTCGCAGCCGTTTCCCGTGCCATACAACGAGCTCACGAGGGCGCGCGTATGCCTCCGCAGCGGACACCTGGCCACCGAGCGCTGCGAACTCACCGGAGAGCAGCTGATACCATCCGCCGGAATCAACACGCCGCCGTGCCCGTACTGCCAGCTGATACACCTGGACGCATCGGAGCAGTACAGAGTAACCGCCGACTGCGAGGCCCCCGAAAACATCGTCCACAAAAAATGGTTTGTACTGCCGCCGGCCATGGAGTATTATTACATGGCAGCTAATGGCAATTACAGACAGCTGCCTCCCATGCGCAGGGACTGTGCCGGCGGCAACTCCGACACACCGCTGCAGATAATATATCCCGAAAACGGCGCGCAGATCTTCCTGCCCAAAGGTTTCCAGGGCAACAGACAGAACATGGTGATAGAGGCATCGGCGCGCGGACGTGCCGACAAGCTCTTCTGGCACATCGACGGAGTATACACCGCCACCACAGAAGGACACCACACCATAGCAGTATCGCCCGACGAGGGCAGCCACACCGTAACCATCACCAACCAGGACGGGAAAACCGCATCGGTAAGGTTTCAGATAAGATAAAACCATAAAATAATGAAAGAACTTATAACAAAAATAGGCAACTGGCTTACAGGAACCATGCCTCTAAAATACAAGAAACAGACAATGAGACTGCTCGTGATAATGGTCTCGCTATTAGCTGCCGATATAATAATAAAGGTGTGGGAGCCTCATCCCAGCCGTGAGCAGGTGATGGACGAGCTGATGCAGGACTCGCTGGCCCAGGAAAAACTGTTGTCGCTGAATGAGGCTTTTCTGGAATCGAAAGACAGAGACACCATTAGCTGGGCAGACTATCAGATAATGGAAAAATACGAATCGGTGGCGCTCCACGAGTTTGACCCCAACACAGCATCAGAAACAGAGCTCGAGGAACTGGGACTCTCCGAAAAACAGGCCGGAAACATCATAGCATACCGCAATAATGGAGGGGTTTTCCGCAAGCCCGACGACTTGAAAAAAATATACGGAATACGCAACTTCCAGTTCAGAATTCTGAAACCATACATCGCAATAGCCAATCAGGAGAGAATAAGAAGGCCGAAACATGAACAGCAGCAGCCATCGTTCCCGAAAAAAGAGAGGGAAAATAAAGGAAACGTATCAGCTGAAAAAGAATACTTCCAGTTTGACCCCAACAGCATAGACATGGACGGACTTTTGGCTCTCGACCTGAGCCAGGCACAGGCCGAATCGTTTCTGAAATATCAGAAGAAAAAGAAATTCTACGTGCCGGAAGACATTGCAGACGCAAACAGTTTTGGAGAAAAGGGATATATCAGGCTGAAAAAATACATAACGATAAATATTGACAGCATTACACAGAACGGGAAAATCCGCGACCTGAACACCGTGGACAAGGCCGGGCTGATGAAATGCGGAGCTACCGACAGCGAGGCCGACAAGATTCTGGATTTCAGGCTGAAAATAAAATTCTATTATGCGCCGTGGCAGATAAAGGACTGCATAGGACAGAAACGCGGCAACAAGCTCCAGGGCAACTTCTACGTATGCCGGAGCGTGGAACGCATCAAGATAAATCCGGCCACCGCAACGGCCGACGAGCTTACTGAGAATCCATACATTTCGGCCGACCAGGCGCGGAGAATCCTGGAGCTGAGGGCAAGCAGAAGCATCACTCCGCAAAGCCTCGTGGGGGAAGAGATTTTCAGCGACGACGAGATGAAACGCATAGCCAATTATCTGGAGCTGAAGGAGAAATAAAAAAAACAAAAGCCTGTCTGCATAGCTGCGGACAGGCTTTTGTTTTTATATCTCTCACGGGAATTACTCATTGGAGATGAGTCCTGTGATGAATGAGAGGCATCCGCTTGTGGTGCTTCCGTTGTCGGTTTTGGGAACCTTGATGTAGATTTTTACACGCTGTGTTTTCTTGTTGTCGTAGCTCCAGGCCGACTGATAGTTGAAGTCCTTGTTGTCGTAGATGGTCTCGCCGTCCCATGATTCTATCACCATGTTGATGTCCTGTGGAAGAGTCTTGTCGCCCTTAACGATGAAACGGTATCTGAGGCCCTTGGTGAGGGACTTGAATACGAGCATATCGTCGCCCTCGCATAGTTTTACGGTATTGTATCTGCCGCTGAGCATAAACTGCTCGTCGTTTTCGTTGTCGTAGAGCAATGGCATTGCCTCTGTATCGTTGAATTCCTTGCACTGCGCGCTGCATGGCGAATTCGAGAGGGCTATTATCGCCATGATGGCGATTATGGTAATTCTCAATTTATTCATACTATTTGTGTTTTTCGTTGTTGGTAATTATTGAATAAGTCCGGCTCTGATCTCCTCGACAGCGGCCTCTATCTCCTTGATGCTCTCGGGAGTGATGTTGTCGCCCATCTTGTCGAACTTGGTCTTAAGCTCTTTCATAGTGGTCTCCATCTTTGCGATGTTGTTGTCGTCGTGGAATAGGGCGAGCATTCCGAGCAGGTCCTCGAGAGTGTATTCCTGATTAACCACTATCTCCCTTATCTCGTCCTTGTGCTTGTTGTAATCCACGTCGTTGAGCATCTTGATGGTGATATACATGCTCTCGAGCCATCCGCCCACTATTACGGTGGATGCTATCTCGGACCTCTCCTGCTCCTCCAGGAAGTTGGTGGATCTGTTGTACGAGTTGGTTACTATTCCTACAATCTTGTTTTTGTTGTTGATGTTTTCCTGTATTGTAGAGATAGTGCTGTCGTTGAAGAATCCTACAATGCCAAGCTGCTCGGCGAGTTTCTTTACTGATGCGAGGTAGTCGATTACCGACTGGTTTTGCTCGTAGAGTGCGCAGAAGCTGAGGTCGGCGGAATATATTCCGAGGTTCATGGCCTGTGCCGTGGTGGTATTGTATTTGTCGACGCTGGCGGCGTTGTGGAGGATTTCTCCGTTGAACTTAACGCCGAGCGACTCGAGTGTGGCGGCAGTCTCTACCGGCGATGGCAGCGAATAGAATACCGCTTTGGCCTGGTTGAATACTTCCTGCTGGTTTTGGCTGGGCCTCTCCTGATTATTGGTCTGTGTGCTGTTGTTGCCGGTCTGTGTGCATGATGCCATGAACATAGACGCCAATGCCAATGACAGCATCAATGATTTGTTGATAGTTTTCATCTTTGATATGGATTTTGATTTCAATTTGCAAAGTTATAAAACAAATTTATTTTTCAAAATATTTTTTGATTTTGTCATCTAATCAGAATGATTTTGCCCTTCATGTGGAAAAACGAGTTGTCGCGCATTACCACTTTGGCCTTGTAGACATATAGTCCCGGAGGGCAGTGTATGCCGCCCCGTGTGCCGTCCCAGCCTTCGTTGATATCGGTGCTGTTGTATACCACGGTTCCATAGCGGTTGAGTATCACTATCTCGTACGACTTAACATCGCCGTGCATGGGCAGGAATCTGTCGTTGAGTCCGTCGGAATTGGGGCTGAACGCGTTGGGGAATATCACGATGGGCTTTGTGATAACCACAACGGCGTTTTTCACCTGGGCGGTGTCGCTGCAGGAGTGCTCGGTGGTTACTATCAGCTGAACATTGTATTTTCCGTCGGTCTCGTACTGGTGCTTGGGGCTGCGGTCGGTGGAGGTCTGTCCGTCGCCGAATGTCCAGTAATAGTGGTCGTTGGGCGACGACTCGCAGTCGAGCATCAGATACTGTCCTGCGTACAGGGTATCGAGATTCTGCGAGAATGCGGCCGTAGGCTTGTGGAACACCGATATGCCCTTGGCTGTGGATGTCTGGGTGCCGCAGTCGCCGTAGAGTGTAAGCACTGCCCTGTAGTCGCCCGGAGCGGCGTATGTGTGCTTAATCCTGTCGGCATTGTATACGGGAGCGCTGCCGTCGCCAAAATCCCACATGCACGAGTCGCTGTTCATGGAAGTGTTGTTGAATTCCACTGTTACAGGCTCGCAGCCGTCTAGCTTGTCGGTGGTGAATGATGCGAGCATCGGACGGCCGTCTATCAGGAAATAGTGCTCGGTGGTGTCGCTGCATCTGCCGTCGCTCTCTATGAGCGTTATTTTGTAGTTTCCGCAGGTGGCATAGGTGTGGCTCTCTTCCAGTATGTTGGTGGAAGTGCTTCCGTCACCGAAGTCCCAGTATGCCGACTGGATGTTCTGGCTGAGGTTCATGAATGAAACCGTATTAGCTGGCCAAACCACCTTATCGTAGTCGAGCAGGAAATCGACCTTGGGCTGCGGATATACAATTACGGTAGCGGATGCGGTGTCGGTGCATCCTATGCCGTCCTGCGGCACCATGGTGGCGGTAATTCTGTATGTCTTGGCCGATGTGCCATCGTTTACTATGGTGTGGCGTGTGGGTCCGCGGCGGTCGTAGATGTTGTCGCCGTTGGATATGAAGTAGTTGGTGATTCCGCTCTTATCCTGTGTGATGAGCACTTCGAGAGGGGAGCATCCTTCGGTGACTGATAGGGAGAATCCGGCCTGATTGTCGGGTCGGGAGATTTTGAGCCCGCCGGTGGTGGCCAGACAGCCCTTGAAGTCGCGGGCGTATACGGTATACACGCCATCGGTGAGGCCGCCGAAAACTCCGCTCTGCGGCTGGAAGTCGGTGCCGTTGATGGAGAAGTAATATGGCTTGGTGCCGCCGGTTGCCGATGCGGTTATTCGTCCGGTATTGCCCTCGTGGCAGATAACATCCTCGCTGGTGGCCTCCACGATGAGCTCAGGCGGATTTACTACCGTGATGGTCTTGGAGTAATGTGCCTCGCATTCGTTGATGTCCCTTACCTTGATGGGGTAAGATCCGCTGTGGAGTCCGCTGATGGTGCCGGGCTCGTAGGCGAAATTGGCGCCGTCATCCACCGAAACCTGATAATGGCCCACTCCGCCCGACGCGGTAATCTCTATCTCGGCCAGTCCCTCGTCGTGGCAGTTGATCTCGCGGACGAGCGAGGCTTTAAACTGCACGAGGCTTGGCTCCTGGAGCGTGGTGTACGCCTCGGCGTGACAGCCGTTTACGTCGGTTGCTATCAGCTCGTACTGGCTGGCGGCAAGGCCGGTGAACTCACCAGTTTTGTTTTCAGCTGAAAAAGACATTCCCGAGGCTGTATATCTGAAAGGCTCTACTCCGCCTGTGGTGTGTATCCTGATGGAGCCGGTCTTGTAGCCGTGGCAGGTGTTGATGTTTACGGTATCGAGGCCCGAGATGCTGAACTCATCAGGCTGTGTGATGGTGAACCTTCCTGATACGGAGCATCCGTATTTGTCCTCGAGGCGGTAATGGTAGTTGCCGGCGGCAAGCAGCTCAAAGCGTCCGTCGTAGTTGGTGGGATTGCGCGAGTCGTCGAGGAAAAACATGTAGGGGAAGTTGTCCTGATATGCACGACCGCCCGAGGCGTGGATGATGTAGGCTCCTATGTGGTCGCCGAAACATTTCTCGTGGGTAATCTCGGTGGAATCTATCACTATCTCGTCGGGCTCGGCGATTCTGATGCCCGGGTGCTTGATGCTGCATCCGCGCTCGTCGTATACCACGAGGTTGTATGTGCCGGCGTAGAGGTTCAGGAATTTTCCGGTGCGGTTGGATAATGTGTTGGCCATGTAGGTGAGCTCGCCCGTGCCGCCATCGGCCTCAAATGTGATCCATCCGGCGTTGCTGCCGTTGCAGCCTTCCACCTCATGGAAGTTGATATTGCTTATCCTGAGCTCGTTGGGCTGTCTGACAACCTCGCTTGAGCCTATCACGAAACAGCCGTGGCTGTCCATGAGGGCCGGCACGTAGTTGTTGCCGCCGCCAAGTCCGGTAAACATCACATCGCTCTGATATGTGGCGCCACCGTCTATCGAGAACTGGTATGGCTGCACACCGCCCTTGCCGGCCAAGATGATACTGCCGGTGCTGTCGCCGTAGCATCCCTGCACGGGGTATGTGTTTATGGTGAGGAATTCGAGCTCCTCGGGCTGTGTCACGGTTTTCTCGTATGAGTAGGCAAGGCATCCGTGGGCGTCCTTTACGGCAAAATCGTATGTCTCGGCTTTCAGGTTCTCTATCACGTTGGAAATCTGATAGGTGAATGTGAGTTCCTGGTTACGGCTGATGCCATAGGAGTATCCGCCTACTCCGCCTGTGGCCGTAAGAGTGGCCTTGCCGCTCTTTTCGCCGTAGCAGTTTACATCGGCAATGGATACGTTGCTTATTTTCAGCTCGTCGGGCTCTTCTATGGTGAGAGTGGTATCCACGGCGGTGCATCCTCTGGCGTCCTTGGCCTTCAGGGTGTAGCTGCCGGCCCCGAGGTCGCTGAATGTGCAGCTCTCGAGTGTGGGCGTGGTGATGGAGCTGGCGTATGAGTCTATCGAATAGAAGTATGGCAGTGTTCCGCCGTTGGCCAGGGCGTAGATGAGGCCCTTCTTGTCGCCATGGCAGCGGATGTCGCCGTCAAACTTGGTGGCGCTGGCCATCGAAAACTTGCTCGGCTCGGTGATTGTTACTACTCCGTGGATGGCCTGGCAGTTCTTGTCGTCCACCACGTAGGGCAGATACTGACCCGCTATCAGCTGCCTGAACTCATTCTCTGTCTGCAGCTTGTCGAGCTTGGCGTTTACCTCGTACCGCAGGGTTCCGGTGCCTCCGCGGGCCAATATCTTGATGGATCCGCTGGCATCGCCGTAGCATCCCTTTACGTCGGTTAGCTCCACGCCGCTTATCTGGAGGAGCTCAGGCTCGCTGATGGTAACTTCCTGTATATCAGATCTACATCCGGCCGAATCGATGGTATGGATACGGTATTTGCCGGCCGCGAGACCGTTGAACTTGTTGGAGGTCTCGAAGCTGAGTCCGTTGTTTATGGAATAGCGGTAGGGAGTCTGTCCGCCCTGGAGGAAAATCTGAATGGCTCCGTTCTTATCGCCCTTGCAGCCGTCTACGTCGAAGGTTTTTATCTCGTCTATCACAAGCTGCTCGGGCTCACGGATTACCACCGTGGAATCGAGCCACACTTTGCAGTTGTTGCGGTCCTTAACCACGATATCGTATTCGCCGGCGGTTAGTTTCGAGAAATTGTTGTTGCCGTTGTGGTATGTGGCGCCGCCGTCCACCGAATAGTCGAGCGGGCCGTTGTTGTTGAAATTGGCCGATATGTAGATACCGCCTGTGGCATCGCCCTTGCAGCGCTCTATGTCGGTGGTGGTAACCTTGGCTATCTCCAAAAGCACGTTTTCGCCAATGGTTACGATCTCAGGCTCCGATTTGCAGCCCTTGCTGTTCTTTACAATTACATTGTAGCCGCCGCCGGTCAGCTTGGTGAAAGTGTTGTATTTCTGATAGCTGATGCCGCCATTGATGGAATACTCGTAAGGCAGCTGCGACACATCAGCTCCCATCTCGGTCTCGTAGGCATTAATCTCGAGTTTTCCCGAATTGTCGCCGTAGCAGGTGAGCTCCGATACTATGGTCTCCACCTCTATCTTGGGTGGCTGAATCACCTGAACGCTGTGGTCGTATGCCTTGCAGCCTGATATCACATCTATTATATATACTGGATATGCTCCGGCCTTGAGTCCGGTTTCCTGATAGACGGTCTGAGAGCTCTGGGTATAGGTAACCTCGTGGTCGATGGAATACTTGTAGATGGGGCCTCCGCCTATGGGCGAAACCTTGACAGCGCCGTCCTGAGCCTTGTAGCAGCTTGCGTTGGTGGCCTCGGCCTTTACCCTGAAGTCTTCTATCAGGAGATCGTCGATGGCCACATTGGGCGACATGCTTCCGTTGTTTCGGATTGTAATCTTGATATCCACGCTGTTCATGCCGGCGTAGTTGCTCAGGCAGGCGTTCAGGATATACCAGTCGTCGCCCTTCTGCTCGTACTGGGTCACGAGGTCGCGGTATCTCAGCTGGCCGCTCTGCTTAACGGAGAGGATTATGCTGGCGCCGTCGCCCATGGTCCAGTAGCTGTGGGCATACATCGAGAATATCGGGTTTTTGAGCCCCGAGAAGTCGAAAGTCTTCACAATGCTGATGTCCTTGCCGGGCACAGGATGGTCCACAAGGTTTACAAACGCGTATCCGCTGCCTTCGTGGGCCTGCTCGGGACCTGTGGCAAAACCGGACTCCCTCTCACGGCGCGCCGTATTGCCATGGCCTATGGTCCATTCGGCGGCCAGATGGGAAATGTTCTCCCAGCCGTCGAGGCCGTTGTTGAATCCGCATCTGTAGGGAAAGCTGCTCTCCTGGGCGCGGCTCTCGCTATAATACGTAGATAACAGTATTACTGATAATATGCAATATAATATCTTGAGTTTCATGTCTCTATCCGGATTGAATTTTGATTCTCGATGCAAAGTTATAAAAAAGACGTGTTATAATAGTATTTTGTTGTCCGCTGTTGGTATTTTTTTTTGTTAAATGTGTTTTTGGGCAGCTGAAAGTGTATCAGCTAATAAAATTTTTCTTAATTTTGTAGCGGATTCAAATTATAGTCTATGTCTTTTTCAGTACGAATAATGGGATGCGGATCGGCCATCCCCACACTATACCGCAATGCCACGGCCCAGATGGTGGAGTACAACGGAACCCTTTTCCTGGTGGACTGCGCCGAGGGCACACAGATGCTCATGCGCAAGTATCAGATGAGATTTTCGTCGCTGCATCACATCTTTATCTCGCATCTGCACGGCGACCATTTCTACGGACTCTTCGGCCTGCTGTCGTCGCTCAGCATGCTGGGCAAGCGCGGCACGCTCTATATCCACTGTCCCAAGGGACTGCGCGAGATGCTCACGGGCGCCAACTCTCCGCTCTGTCTGGAGGACCTGGGATGCAGCATGGAATTTCTGGAGCACGACCCCGACAAATTCTCGCTCATATTCGAAAACAAGAACCTCGAGGTCTACAGCTTTCCGCTCAGGCACCGCGTGCCCACATGGGGATTCCTGTTCCGCGAGAAAATCCAACAGCCCAATATCCGCAAGGAGATGATTTCGCGCTACAACCTGTCGATAGCCGAGATAGTGGCCATAAAAAACGGCGGCGACCTCCGTCTGGAGGATGGCACCATAGTAGCTAATAGCGAACTCACCATACCTCCGCGCCAGCCGCTGAGCTATGCGTATGTATCGGACACCACTATGCTTGCCGATACTGTGCCGGAATACGTGCGCGGAGCCACCGTGCTGTACCACGAGGCCACCTACGACAACTCGCTCGCGCCGCGCGCCGTGGAGACTTTCCACTCCACAGCCGGGCAGGCCGCCGAGATAGCGCGCCGGGCAGGTGTGGGCAGGCTGTACATCGGCCATTTTTCGGCACGGTACAATTCGGTGTCGCTGCTGGAGAATCAGGCCCGGGAGATTTTCCCGAACACCCACGCCTGCAAGGACGGCATGCTGATAGACATAACCCAATAATCCACATCCCGAACTTCCGATGACCAAAGCCGTACTCACGATCTGGATAATACTCGCCATCAGCTGCACAGGGCCGGCCACAGCGCAGACCTACGACAATATAATAGACGAGCTGATATCAGAGGCCGCAGAATCCGACGACGAGGACGCCGCTATTAACGCCCAGGCATCATGCGAATATCTCCAGGACATGATGCTGGACAAGACAAACATAAACACCGACAACATATCGCAGCTGCAGAGCATCCCCTTCATGAGCCATCAGCAGATAATGCAGATATCGGAATACCGCCAGGCCAACGGCCCCATAATGTCGGCAGGCGAGCTTAAGGCACTACTTAACAGACCCGGCAGAAGGGTCCTGGAGATGATTCACGCCTTTCTGGAGACAGGAATAGAGACATCAGCTGATACCATAACCATAAGGGAAATGCTGACCGGCGGAAGGCACACGCTATCGGCAGCCGGCAGATACAGCGCCACGGAATATTACACGCCATCAGCTGCACAAAACCAGAGCTACGGCGCGCCGGCCATGGTGATAAAATACCGCTACAACTGCCAAAACCACATAGCCTGGGGAATAACCGCCGAGAAAGACCAGGGCGAGCCGATAGCGTACGGCAACCAGAAATACGGATTCGACTTCTATTCCATGCACCTGAAAATCCAGAACTTCGGGAAACTGGAGCGCCTGATATTAGGCGACTACACAGCCCGATTCGGTCTGGGCCTCGTAATGGGCGGAGGATTCTCGATGGGCAGGCAGATATCGCACGCCGGAATGGCCGGCACCGAAAACACGATACACGAGCACACATCGAGCGCCGAGTGCAACTATTACCGCGGAGCCGCCGCCACCATACGCCTGCGGAACACCGCGGTATCGGCCATGGCCAGCACCGACCTCGCCGACGCCACCTGCTACGATTCCACATCGTTTGCCAGCCTGAAAACCGACGGATACCACCGCACGCCAAGGGAACTGTCGCGCAAGAACAATCTCCGGCAGACCGACCTCGCCATAACCGCCCACCAGACCATAAAATCCCTGAAAATAGGCGCCGCCGTCCACTATTACAGCTTCAGCAAGAAATTCCAGCCCAGAGAAATCTTAAAAAACATGCCATTAGCTCCCTGCCAAAACGGAGTGGACATATCGGCAAGCTACAGCTACACAGGCCGCATAATAAGCATGAGCGGAGAGGCCGCCATGGACCGCGCCCGCCACACCGCCACCGCCAACACCATACACATATACCCCACCGAGGCCATGAGCATAAGCATTCTGCAGCGCCACTACGGCAAGGGCTACCACACATTCGGGTCAAACGCGCCCGGAGCCACCAGCCACGCCACCAACGAGGACGGCCTGTATATAGCATATCAGCTGAAACCAATGAAAACAATCTCCATATACTGCTGGGCCGATATCTACCGCCATCCGTGGGCCACCACACAGAGCAAGGAGCCATCCACCGGGCGCGAGAGCATGATGCAGGTGCGCATACAGCCGGTAAGGAAGGCGGAGTTTCAGCTGAAGGCAAAAAACAAGACCCGCACAATATCCGGCTCGCCATGCGACATAACGCGCAGCCAGTACACAGCAGCCACCATAAAATTCAGCCCTGCCAAATCGCTGAGCATATCGTCATCGGCATACTGGAGCCGGTACAAGAGCCTATCCGGCAATGAGAAAGGATACATGATGATGCACAACGCACAGTGGACATCGGCGGAAGGACGATGCAGGCTTACGGCAAGATACTCGATATTCTCGGCACCCTACAATGCCCGCATATACGCCAGCGAAAACGACGTGAGCATGTATTTCCAAGCGCCGGGATATTACAACAACGGATTCAGATACTATCTGCTGGCCGCCGTAAAGCCGTGCAGCCGAATAACGCTGGAGGCGCGTCTGGCCCAGTCTATTTACCAGCCATCAGCTGACAGCGACAGCAACACAAAACGCAAGACAGAGATAAGCCTGATGGCCAAATATCAGATCAATTAACCTTTTAACAAAAACATCACAATAAAAATAACCTCAGAACCAAAAAAAACTACTACTTTTGCACATTAATTATTAATACACAAAAACATAACACAGAGCTTACCATGCGCAACAAAGTCCTGAAAATTTGCATGCTGACTGCATTGACTATGGCAGGTATCAACACCCAGGCCCAGATAAGAATGTGGGGCACAGTATTCACCGACAAGGAGAAAACCGTAACCGGCGCCCTCGTGGAGGTGGAAAACACCAACTACATAACCCTCACCAACTCCGAGGGCGAATACCTGATAACAGCCAAGGACGAATACAGGGGAAGCAGGGTGATAGTATCGTATCCGGGATACCTGAACGACACCATGTACCTGAGCCCCGGACCACACTATGTGAAACTAAACACCAGAGACGCGCTTAATGTAAGATCGCAGATAATATCGACCCAGCGCCGCGGCGACGGACAGGACGAGCTCGATGTGCCTATGGCCCTATCCATAGTAAACGCCGGCAAGCAGGAAGACTTCAACCTGAAGCAGATAGACGAGATGAGCCGCCAGGTGCCGGGATTCATAAGCATTGTGCCATCGTCGGACTGGGGAATATTCGGCATCAGGGGCGTGGGCACCGAGGGAATCTACGCATTCGAGAGGCAGCGAATATCCATCTACAAGGACGGAGTATCCATGACCAAGCCGAGGTGCAATGTGGTGGAGCTGTTCGACATGGAGAGCGTGGAGGTGGTTAAGGGTCCACAGAGCACACTCTTCGGCAAGGGAGCTGAATTCGGCGCCATACACTACATCACCAATCAGCCCAAGAGGGAATTTGAGCTGAACGCCGAGGCCGGAGGCGGTCTCTACGGGCAGCGCAACGCCGACTTCATGATAAACAACCCGTCGAAATCCGGAAAATTCGCCAACCGCCTGGCCCTGCACTACGATTTTCACGACGGATACAAGAACAACAAGGCCGGCGGACGTCTGGACGGCAAAAACGCAATGGCGGCCAAGGAGGCCATCAGCTACTTCCCAAACGAGAACACAGTACACACACTAACGCTGAACTACGAGCGCGACGCCGAGCCGGCCATCGGATACAAGAACAACCGGATACCCACACCGGGCGGCACCACATCGCCATTCACCGACGCCAGACTTACAGGAATGGGCCTGGGACAGAACATCAGGCGACATATATACAGCGCATCGCTGAACAGCGAGATGACTCTAAGCAACAAGGCAAGACTAACCAACACAGTGGCCTACGTGGGTTTCGACAGCAAAAACGGATACGACCTCGACGGATCGTATCTGAACCTGATAAACACACGATACCACACCAAGGGCAAGTCGATAAGCGAGGAGGCACGCCTGAGCTGGGAGAGCAAGGGCAGGATAAACGGTTTCATAGGCCTGAGCGGATCGTATGAGGAATACAAGGTAAGCAGCCGTCACTATGGCGACTTCCACCTATTTACCGGAATGGTGGCCAGCCAGCAGATAAGACAGCAGCTGTCGGAGCTGCCCACAATGGTGACTCTGGGTCTGAAGAAGATAATAGACATGCAGTGCGACATCCTGAAGGCCAACACGCCTCCCGAGGTGCAGACCCTGATAGACATCTACGGAAACGGACTGAAGGGCGGACTCAACAACAGCGTGGCATCAAGAATCCAGAACAAGATGAACGTCTGGTTCAACGGTCAGCCATGGCAGAAGACTCCAAACTTCATGGAAGACGTGAGGAGCGAGATACAGGCCGGCCTCACCGAGGAGCTGTCGCGCATGATGAACAATCCCGAGATAGCCCCCGTAATAGAGATGATGCTGAACGGACAGACCATCGACGAATTCTACAGCTCGATGAATCCGCTGCTCGACGAGCAACTTGTGGAGCTGAAAGCAATGTCGGACATACCGCTAAAACAGTTTCTGGAAGAAAACGAGAAACACTTCAACAAGCAATACGAGGGCGATATTTTCGGCGATGTAACATGGACCGTGCTTCCGCAGAAACTATTTGTAACAGCCGGTCTGAGAGGCACTTGCGAATATCAGGAAGCCGGATACTCATCCACCAGCGACGAGCTTCCGCTATTCGGCAACATAATGTTTACCCCAACCGAAAACGGCAAGACAGTAACCTCCAACGAGACTTACTGGTCGTGGGCCGGCCGTATGGTGGTAAACTGGAAAGTGGACAGCACCCACAACCTATTCTACTCGCTATCGCAGGGACGCAGCTCGGGCGACCTCCACTACGAGCAGGGACCCAACGACATAGCCAACCTGAAGCCCGAGAGCATCCTGAACCATGAGATAGGTTTCAAGGGAAAATCGAAATACGCACACTTTTATTATTATGTGGCGGTATTCTACTACAACTGGACCAAGTTCCAGAGCGCGGTATACACGGCAGGCCCCGACGGCAACCTGATACTGAAACAGAACACCAACGGCAAGGCCCGCGGAATAGGTTTCGACGGTCAGCTGCTGTACACTTTCACCAACCTGATAAGCGCATACCTCAACATATCGATATGCGACGGCAAGTTTACCGACAGAGACGTAAAGAAGAAAAAACAGGAGCTGGGCGGCAACAGCTTTATAATGCTGCCAAAAACCACCGTGGACTACGGCCTCAACTTCTACAGGCCATTAGGCCCCAACAGCGGCTGCCTGAAATTCTTCCCGTCGATGTCGTACATGTCGAAGATGTATTTTACAGCTGAAAACAACGAAGAGCTCAGTCAGAAGGGATTCTGGATGGCCAACGCCAACCTGGCCTACAGCTGGAAATCGCGCAATCAGAAAATGAGATACGAGGTGAGCCTCTACGGCAAAAACCTCTTTAATACAAAATACCTGATATCAGCTGGCAACGGCGGCGAATGGCTCGGCCTGCCCACCTTTGTAACGGGCGCACCACTTACCGCAGGCGTGATACTCAGGCTGAAAATGTAAGAAATGACAAAAACCGCAATTATCTGCACAATGATACTGATGCTGGCCTCCGGATGCAGGGTTCAGCATCAGACAGGCGACGACACAAGGCTGCAGTACGGACAGAAGGTAATAAGCGCCCGGTATCACCGCATGGTGGACAGCCTGATACACGACGCCATACAGCGCAGGGCAATGCCCGGATGCAGGATAATAGCCGCCATAGACCGCCAGATAATACTGGACCAGAGCTACGGCTACCTTGATTACGACAGCACACAGAGGGTAACCGACACCACACTCTACGACCTGGCATCGGTAACCAAGGTGGCCGCATCGTCGCTGGCCATGATGGCGATGTACGACGACGGCAAGATTCAGCTCGACAGGCCGCTGTGCAAATACCTGGCCGGAATCACCGAGAACGGGGCCACACTGCGCGACGCACTGGCGCATCAGGCTGGATTCAAGCCATGGATTCCGCTGAGAACGATGCTCAGGGAACTATCGGACCAGATGCTGGACAGCACACAGGAATACAACGCCGAAACAGCACGTCAGCTGATAATAAACACCATTGTAAGTCAGCCGCTTGCCGACAAGGGAAACTACGCGTATTCCGACCTCGGATTCTACATATATCCCGAGTTTGTGAAAAAATTCTACGGAATGGATTTCGAGACATTTCTCAACACTCGGTTCTACAATCCATTAGGCATCAAGCCAGTATACAATCCGCTGAAACACCATGACATCAGCTGCATAGCTCCCACCGAAAAAGACAGCATCTGGCGCAAGCGGATAGTGCGCGGCACAGTGCACGACGAGGGCGCGGCGCTCATGGGCGGAGTATCGGGCCACGCAGGACTATTCGGCACGGCAAGGGATGTGGCAGTAATCATGCAGCTGATACTCAACAAAGGAGAATACGGCGGACGCAGGCTCATAAAACCATCAACGGTGGAGCTCTTTACATCGCAGGCATTCGAGAGCAACCGACGCGGACTCGTATTCGACAAGCCATTGCTCGATCCATCGCTGAACGGCACTCCGAGCAAAAGGGCCAGCATGCAGAGCTACGGCCACACAGGATTTACAGGATCGTTTGTCTGGGCCGACCCCAGCAACAAACTGCTGCTGATATTCCTGTGCAACAGCTCGTTCCCAAACAGGAGCACAATGCTGTCGCGCCTTAACGTAAGAACCCAGCTCCACGATATTTTCTACAATGCCGACATTTTGGACAAGAGATAGGAAATGAATTATCAGAACTGGAAATAGATGAAAGTCTGCTCGGTTTCGCCCTGAAGCTGAACCACCAGCTGCATAACCACCAGCAGAACAAGTATCTTAACAAAAATATTGCTGTTAACAAACCAACTCTGAATGCGGGTCTGCCAGCTCTCAGGCACGGCGTGGCAGGCGTATCCAAACACCACGAGCAGCAGCCAGAGGAGGCGCACATCAAAGAACGGCACCATGAATGTGATATCGAAATTGCTGAAAATCTGCCCCAGCATCACGAAAGGCACATCGAATGCGGCGATGGTCTGCTCCACGCCGTCGTTGTCGAAAGTTACATCCTGAGCACGGAAAAACATCCACAAAACCACCACGGTAACAAATGTGCAGGTCCAAGTGAGGAACCTCGTGAAGCGATTGTCGGGCAAAACCTTGTGCACGGCCTTGTCGATGCCGAGAGCCACGCCGTGGGCGCCTCCCCAGAGCACGAATTTCCAAGCCGCGCCGTGCCAGAGACCGCCTATCAGCATGGTGAGCAGAAGGTTTATATTAGTGCGGATACTCTTCACCATCTGCGGATACGCAATGGCCAACACCCAGAAAATCACGCATATAAGAATAAGAACCGCCATCAGCACGC
>JAZQPB010000153.1:0-6148 GCA_045628165.1 Bacteroidales bacterium
TATCTACTAACTACTAACTACTAACTACTAACTACTATCAGACAGTTTATCAGATATTGTTTTGAGGAGAAGCCGCTGCTCTTCTGCATCTGGGCGGGATTCCTTTTCCGGATGGTGGCCGTGCTTTTCGCGCAGGGCATATCGTTCGGGTTCGACCACTATGTGTATGTGGAAAACGCCCAGCACCTCGTAAACGGTACCTGCAGCATTCAGCAGATAGTGGAGGACAACAGCGGACATGGTTTCGTATCGCACGGCCACAGCATAATATACATATTCATAAATACGGCCATAATCTACGCCTGCGAGTTCATGGGGCTGTTTGACCCTCAGAGCAAGATGTTCATAATGAGGCTGCTGTGCGGGCTGATGTCGATGCTCACCATCTATTACTGCTACCGCATCACCTACCGCCTGGCCAACCGCAAGGCCGCCCTCGCCATAGGCATACTTACATCCATGCTGTGGTTTATGCCATACATCTGCGTGAAGACCCTGCCCGAGAATGTGGCGTCGGTGCTATTGCTGGCCGCGGTGTACCGTCTGGCCAAAACCCGGAAACGCACCTACAAATTCTCCGACGACATCTTCACGGGATTTCTGCTGGGTATGTCGGTGTCGTTCTGCTACAACCTGATATTCCTGATAATAGGCGCCGCCATCAGCTACACCATAAAATCAGAAATCAAGCGCGGCCTGCTCATGATATTCGGAGCCCTGATATCGATGCTGGCTCTCGAGGGCCTCGTGGATACCATAGCGCTCAATTCGCCATTCTACGTGCTCAGCGAATACATACAGAACATAATATCCGGCAGCAACGCCACCACGGGTCCCAAGTCGGTGTACATGTACATCTCGATACTGGCCATGGTGATACCCCTGCCGTGGGGGCTGGCCGCACTTTTCGGCTACGTGAAATCGTGGAGGCACTGCTTCATACTGTTTTTCCCCACCACATTCTACCTCGTGGTATCGTATCTGCTGCCCTACAAGGAAGAGAAATTCATGCTCTCGATACTTCCCATATTCCTGATACTCTGCGTGTCGGGATGGTTCAGGTATCAGGCCGAGTCGCGGTTCTGGTCCACACGTCCGCGGCTCAGGAAATGGATCATAGTATTGTTTTTTGCAGCTAATATGCCCATGCTTCTGCTTGCCTCCACGGCCTACACGCGCAAGCCTCAGATGGAAAGCATGATTTACCTATCGAAATACAGGTCAGACATAACATCGATACTTGTGGACGACAGCGGAAACAGCGAGAGCAAATCCCTGCCACAGTATTACCTGGGCAAGGACGTGGAGATATACATCCTGAACAAGCAGGACTCCGCACCCGACAGATCGATATATTACTCGTCGGTGCAGAGCTACGAGAACTCCCACGAGCGCAACATATTCACTGAGCGCTATTTCCTGAACCCGACACTGCGCGACCTTCCGCAATACGTAATCTTCTACGGCGACTACGACATGCCCATGCGCCTGGCCAGGATGAGGGAGGTTTTTCCGCAGCTGACATACGAGACATCGTTCAGCACGTCATTAGCTGATATAATAATAGAGATGGTAAATCCCAAAAACAACAACATGAACCTGCATGTATACAGGACCGCACAATAGAGCAATCTGCGCCAAGTAATAAATTGCCGAATTCACGTTCAATTATTACTTGGCGCTGTCATTTTTAATTTATTGTCTGCAAAGGCGGATGCCAACCGAAAACTGAAGATGGCTGTACTTGTACTTGACTCCTCTCTCTTCCCATTTTTTAGGCAGCATATATCCAAGTCCGAAATACATCTTACCTACGGAAATGCCAATCTCGGGATTGATTCCGAAATAGCGCTTTTCTGTAGAGAACACGCAATCGCCCACAAACCCAAAGTTTCCTGCATTATAAGCATTGATATCCAAAACAGAATTTGACCTCACATCAGCCATTCCAGCAAGAACAGAAATATATGGATGCACTCTCGCATCAGAGAAATCGTAGCGGAATTTTGCTCCAGCCAGAAAAAACTTTGCCACATCAGGCGCAGGTTCGGTATATACAAAATCTGGATTTGTAGCCCAGAAGAAGACTCCATTCTGCGACACACCAAAACTCAGCTTGCCACCGCAAAACTGTGGAGAATACATAATATCAATCGTGTTGCAAAGGCCTCCATAATGGTTGTTTGAGAAACCACTGGACATATTCTGATTCCATCCAGCCTGAAGATTTACCGAAAACTGGGCAATGGCATCCATCGAAATGCACATTACCAATAATGCTACAATTGTGATAATTCTTTTCATGCTACTTTGTATTAAACGTTGATAATAATTGAATTGTTTGTAGATAATTTATTTAGTTTCACATTATATTTATAATGCAAAGATATCAACAACAAACTTGCTCCTGCCTGCCAGGATCAACTACGACACCATTAGGGGCGCCGACATCCTCTGTACAAGCTGACGACAAAATAATCATTACCGTCAGAATTAAAAATAAATGTTTCATACAAAAATTGATTTATTGATTAATTTTAATTATGTTGTCGCGATAACATTTATTTTGTGAATCACGGTGCAAATATATACACAACATCCCAATATTCTGTTGTAAAAAAAAGACAAAATTTTGTCCATTTTTTACAACGGAAATGTCTGCGGAAATATATATTTTTGTATCGTTAGAAATTTTTTAAGAGACCGCTATCAAGAAACAACTAATTAACTTAATTGAATGAATGGACAACATTAAATACAGAACCATAGCACCGCCGGAGAACTTGAAACACATCGTGAAAAACTATTTTGTACTAGAGGGCGGCAGCAAGACCTACAACCTGTTTCAGTTCGCCGACACCAACGCGAAACTTTTCTTCATAAAGGACTGCCTTGTAGGGTTCTGCAATTCCAACAACTTACAAAAGACCACCCTGCACAATGGCAGGGTGATACGCACACACAACGACGTGGCTCTCGGCAGGCATTCCGCCGTATTGCTCGGCCCATGCCACGACTACTGCGTTGTGAAATTCGAGGGCAATATCAGCATCATAGGAATAGAGTTTCAGCCCACAGGCGCATGGCATATATTGGGCAAAAGCGTTGACAAATTCGCAGACTCCCTCACCATCCTCAACGACGAAATAATATCAGGAATCGCACTGCTGTCAGAGAATGTAAAACAAAGCCAAAATCCAGAGACAGCGCTTTCTGCAATATCTTTTTTCATATCCAGCAAGACCGACATTGTACAGAGCGACTCCGTCAACATCAACACCATCAACGAGATACTGAAAAACGCCTCTCCATTCAACAAGGTTTCCGAAATAGCCGCCTGCCACAGCATCACAGCCAAGCAGATGCAGCGCATGTTCAAGAAATACACCGGCATCGCGCCCATACAGTATTTCTTGATTATGAGATTCAAAAGCGTATTGAGACTGCTGTCGGAATACCGGCACAATGGTGATGTATCCAAGATAGCCGAGATAGAATCGTATTACGACAAATCCCACCTTACCAAAGAAACCAAGCGCCTGGCGGGCCATTCGCCAGCCGTGCTCCAGGAGACAGGCAACATCATAAAGCTGATAGACAATCTGGCCATAGTATTCGAGGACCCAAACGAATGCACTTTCTGCATCTACTCGCACTGAAAATTTTACCCTTTTATTTTTCGGCGAACGGGTAAAAATATGTCTTCACCGAAAAATAAAAGGGTGTTTTTGGAGATTTCATGCCCCTAAGCAAACCTTTTTATATAAAAAGTTTTTCGACTCAACTCGAAAAACTTCCTAAAATTCCGGAATTTTTCGACTCAACTCGAAAAACTCCTGAGAAATGGCAAGTTTTTCGACTGGAGTCGAAAAAAAAGTATGTTTTCTCTGATGTCACTACAGATATCTACAAGCTCATTTTACCCTTTTATTTTTCGGTGAACGGGCAAAAATATGGTTTCGCCGAAAAATAAAAGGGTGTTTTTTGATTATTTGATGGCGCTAAGTACCCCTTTTTACATAGATAGCGCCAAGCAATAATGATTATTCCGTGGCGCTATCTATGTTTTTTTACCACTTAGCGCCAACAAATAATTAAAAATACTTGGCGCTAAATGGAGATATTTTCAAAAAGTTGCGGAATGGAATAATCAAAAGTTGCGGAATGAATCAGCAAAAAGTTGCGGAATGAATTAACAAAAAGTTGCGGAATATTTTTGCTTTTGCAATTGTTTTTGTAGTTTTGCAACTGAAAACTAATCGTTTATATTATGAAAAAATACAAGCATAGAATAGCCGACTATTTATTAATGCGCAAGTTGCAAGGCAAGGGCGCTGTATTGGTGCAAGGCCCCAAATGGTGTGGAAAAACTACTACAGCCAAACAGATTGCCGCCAGCCTGCTGGACCTTGGTGACACATCGGTTCTGAATAATAGTTTGGAAACTCTGCACATCCTTCCTAAAAAATTGCTGGAAGGAGCAACTCCACGACTGATTGACGAATGGCAAACCATTCCAGAATTATGGGATATGATCCGTTCAGAAGTTGACAGACGTGGCGAGGTAGGCCAATTTGTCCTCACAGGAAGCAGTATGCCAATAGACGAGACCAAACGCCTCCATAGCGGCAATGGACGATACGGGTGGATAAATATGCGGCCAATGAGCCTCTGGGAATCTGGCGAGAGTACGGGAAGCATCAGCCTTGGTAATATATTTGACGGAGCGGATATCGAGCCTCAAGAAAACAAACTTTCCATTAACGACATCGCATTCCTGCTATGCAGAGGAGGCTGGCCTCAGGCTACGTTTATGGAAGGCGACATTGCATTGGATCAAGCCCGCGACTATTATGAGGCGATATACAAGATAGACATACACAGAATAGACAATGTGCGCAGAAGCAGTGAGCGAACACGCTTGCTTATGAGGTCGTATGCAAGAAACTCAGGCTCAGCCATTCCATTCAGTAAAATGAGCGCCGACATCAAGGAAAACGACAACGCGGATATTTCATACGAGACAATATCCGATTACGTAGACGCTCTGAAAAAACTGTTCGTTATAGAGGATATGCCTGCTTGGAATCCCAACCTTAGAAGCAAGGCCGCAATACAGTCGTCTGACACAAGATATTTTATTGATCCAAGTATAGCAACCTCGGCCCTATCGGTTGGTCCAGAGGATCTTGTCAATGACATCCGGACTTTTGGCTTGCTATTCGAATCGATGGCAGTAAGAGATCTCAGAGTTTATGCAGACGCATTAAATGGCGAAGTCTTCCATTTCAGGGACTCTTCCGGACTGGAGTGCGACGCCGTGCTCCACCGCCGTAATGGCACATACGGACTAATAGAGATAAAACTTGGAGGCAGAGAGAATATAGAAAAAGGAGTTGCCACACTCAGTAAATTGTTGGACAAAATAGACACTGAAAAAATGAAGGCTCCGTCTTTTATGATGGTACTTACCGCTGTGGGGCAATACGCATACCGAAGACCTGAGGACGGAATATATGTGGTCCCAATCGGTTGTTTGAAGGACTGATTTCGCCCTCTTCCTCTGCCAAATATTCACCTCCTTGTCATATCTGTCACCCCAAAATCTGACAAGATGACACAAAAACAACTTCGGCACACTCATTGATTATCCCTTTGTGGTAAATCAAAAATTAAAAATCAATAAATTAAAAATATAAAAGAAAATGGCAACAGGAAAAATTGGAGTTACCAGTGAGAACATTTTCCCGGTAATCAAGAAGTTCCTCTATTCTGAACAGGAAATATTTTTAAGAGAGTTGGTCTCTAACGCGGTGGACGCAACCACAAAGGTGAAGGCCCTGGCTCGCAAGGGTGAGCTCAAGGAAGACCTCGGCGACCTCACTGTAAGAGTAGCCGTAAACAAGGACGAAAAGACTATCACAATCTCTGACCGCGGTATCGGTATGACATCAGAGGAGGTGGACAAGTATATCAACCAGATAGCATTCTCATCAGCTGGCGACTTCCTCGAGAAGTACAAGGATTCTATCGACGCAATCATCGGACACTTCGGTCTCGGCTTCTACTCATCGTTCATGGTGTCGGACAAGGTAGAAATCAAGACAAAGAGCTACAAGGATGGCGCACAGGCCGTACGATGGGAATG
>JAZQPB010000154.1:0-8078 GCA_045628165.1 Bacteroidales bacterium
TCACCCACATAGGCCGCCGCATAGTGTGTGGCAGAGGTTCAGCTGATGGCATGTCATCATACCAGCTGATATCTGTAATAGGCAGCGGCGTGGTGGGCGCGTTGGCCTTTGCGTATACCGATACATTCTGGTTCTCGGCCGTGGAGGGCGAGGTGTATGCCATGAGCTCCCTCTTTACAGCCGTGGTGTTCTGGTGCATACTCAAGTGGGAAGACGAGGCCGACTGTAAATACGCCAACCGCTGGCTGGTGCTCATCTGCTATCTCATGGGCCTCAGCATAGGAGTCCATCTGCTCAATCTGCTGGTGATACCGGCCATAGTGTTTGTATATTACTTCCGTAAATACACTACCACCATTAGGGGCATAATATACGCCTTTCTGCTGTCATGCGCCATATTGGGAGGCATACTCTACGGCATAATACCCGGCGTGGTATGGGTGGCATCGCTTTTCGAGCTGATGTTCACCAACGGCATGGGCCTTCCATACAATACCGGCACTATAGTATACGTGATACTGGGCGTGGGCGCGCTGGTATACGGGCTCTATTACTCCTACACCAGGCGCAAGGCCGTGCTCAACACCGTATTGCTGGGCGTATCGGTGATCCTGATAGGCTACTCGTCGTTTGCGATGATAGTGATACGCTCGGCGGCCAATCCGCCCATGGACGAGAACAACCCCAACAACGTATTCGCGCTGCAGAGCTATTTGAACCGCGAGCAGTACGGCGACCGCCCTCTCATCTGGGGCGAGTACTTCAATTCGCAGGTGGTGGGCTACAATCAGACCAAGCCGGCCTACATACAGCGCAACGGCCGCTACGAGATAGTGGACTACAAGACCGAGCGCGAGTATGCTCCCGGCAGCACCACACTCTTTCCGCGTATGTACAGCATCGACCTTCAGCACATAAACGGATACGTGAAATGGGCCGGCCTTGTCAGCAAGGACATCAAGCCGAGTTTCCTGGAGAATCTTAAATTCTTTTTCCGCTATCAGGTGGGATACATGTATTTCAGGTATTTCATGTGGAATTTTGCCGGCCGCCAGAACGACCTCCAGGGCCACGACGGCAGCGTGATGAACGGCAACTGGATTTCGGGATTCCCGTGGCTCGATGATGCCCGCCTCGGCGATCAGTCGCTCATGTCGGATACAATGCGCGGCAACAAGGGCAGCAACAGATACTATTTTCTGCCCCTTCTGCTCGGCATTTTAGGTATTGTATATCAGCTGAAGGCAGGAAAAACCGGCAAGCAGTACTTCTGGGTGGTGTTCCTCTTCTTCTTTCTGACCGGAGTGGCCATTGTGATGTATCTCAATCAGACTCCGTATCAGCCCCGCGAGCGCGACTATGCCTACGCCGGCAGTTTCTACGCATTCGGCATATACATAGGATTTGGCCTGGCCTGGCTGATGGGCATTCTGGAGAAACATCTGGGACAGAACAAGGCGGCCGCATCGGGTGCGGTGGCATTGTTCATGCTGGGAGGTCCTGTGATATTAGCTGCCCAAAACTGGGACGACCACGACCGCTCCGGCAGATACACGGCGCGCGATTTTGCCAAGAACTATCTGGAATCGTGCGAGCCTGATGCCATACTCTTCACCAACGGCGACAACGACACTTTCCCTCTCTGGTACGCGCAGGAGGTGGAGGGCATACGCACCGACGTGCGTGTGGTAAACCTCGCATACATAAACGCCGACTGGTACGTGAACCAGATGAGGCAGAAGGCATATCTGTCGGATCCGCTGCCTATAAGCATAGCCCCCGACAAGATTGTGGAGGGCAGCCGCGACATTGTTTACGTTCAGGAAAATCCGCAGCTCTTTGTGAGCGACCGCTACAGCATCTACCGCGACAAATACGTATCAGCTGCCCACAGCCTGCACAGCCGTTTCCAGGACCTGCTGCGCGCATCACGGCTCCAGCAGATACTCCCCGACGACTACAGGGCTCTGGTAACGGAGTCGGAGCTGCTCGACAAGCCTCTGGAGATGCAGAAGACTGTGGACAAGATAGCCGCCAATCCGGGTGCTTACGGTGTGGACGCATCAGCTGCCAAAACCCTGAAATCGGATATCGACAAGCTGATGGCCGCTATATGCCGGGAGCCCGTGCCTCTGGATAGGATTGTGGATTTTGTGGATTCCGACGACAAGGCCACCAAGCTTGTGAGCCAGTCGGGCGAGATGGTGGACTACATACCCACAGGCAGTTTCTCGCTGGAGGTGGACAGGGCCAAGGTGCTGGCCAACGGCACCGTGCCGGCATCAGATTCGGCCATGATTGTGGACCGCCTGGAGTGGAAGCATCCGCGCGGATACCTGCGCAAGGGCGAGCTGATGGTGCTCGATATACTGGCCCACAACAACTGGGAGCGCCCCGTGTACTTTGCCATCACGGTGGGCGACGAGGCTTTTCAGGGGCTTGAGGAGTATTTCCGCCTGGACGGCCTTGCATACCGCCTGGTGCCAGTGAGGACTCCACAGAGGGTGGGCGACCGCGGATACGTGAATACCGACATCCTATACCGCTCGTATTGCGAGAAGTTTGTGTGGGGCGGCATAGATAATCCCGACGTGTATCTCGACGAGAACAATCTGAGGATGCTGATGAACGTGAAGAGCGGATTCTGCCGTCTCTCAGAGAATCTCATCAAGGAGGGCAAGACCGAGAAGGCCCGCGAGGTGCTCGCCAAGTGCCGCGAGGTGATGCCTGCAGGCACGGTGCCTCCGTCGTATTACGACATATTCCTGGCCGACAATTTCTACAAGGCCGGGCTGCCCGACCAGGCGCGCGAGGTGCTCGACTGTTTTGCGGCTCAGAATATCCAGGACCTCAGATATATGATGTCGCTCACACAGGAGCAGTCGGCCACAGTGGAGGACAGCTTCTTCAGGGTATCAGCTATAGGCCACGAGATAGTAAGGGTAATGCGCGAGAACGGCGACGGCGCATCGGCCCGGCGCTACGCTCTCGACTATGCCGATGTGCTCAGGCAGATGCCGGTGCTTACAAATGTAACAATGAAGGATTTCGACAGCGAGAGCTTCTACAATATCTACCTGCAGATGAGCGACCTGGAGAAACAGCTGGTGCAGATATACATGTTTATGCTCGATGAGAGTTTGTAAAAATATTGACCTATATGTCTGATTTTATTGTACATCCGCCGGAGATTATACGGCATTTCTTCAAGCGTTACACTTGGAAACTGGTTCCCGAAAACGAGAACGAGCGTGTGCTCTATCTCACATTCGACGACGGACCCATTCCCGAGATGACGCCCGGCACCCTGGACCTGCTGGCCAAGTACGGCGCCAAGGCCACATTCTTCTGCGTGGGCGATAATGTACGCAAGTATCCGGAAATTTACAAGCGTATAATCGACGAGGGCCACAGCGTGGGCAATCATACCTACAACCATCTGAGGGGCCTTGTTACCCGTACACAAGAGTACATCGACAATGTATACAAGGCCGACGAGCTGATAGACAGCAACCTCTTCCGCCCGCCCCACGGCAGGATGAAACGCAGTCAGACCCTGGAGCTCTGCAAAAACCGCCAGATAATACTCTGGGACATACTCACCAAGGACTACGACCAGCGTGTAAGCCCCGAGAGATGCCTCATGAACGTGGTGGACAATGTATCGTCGGGAGCCATCATAGTGTTTCACGACAATGTCAAGGCACAGAAGAATCAGCGCTTTGCCCTGGAGCAGACTCTCAGGCGCTACACTCTCGATGGCTACACCTTCAAGGCCATTCCATACGGGAGCATCAAGACCAAAACAGATTTAGCTAATAATTAATTGTACTATATGAATACATTAACAGCAATTATGGGCCTGTGGACCACACTGCTCGATGCCTCTGTTACCATCAGCATTCCATGGAGCGCCATCGACTGCCTTATGGGCATTACCGTGATAGTAGGCGCCATAGTGGGCTACAAGCGCGGAGTAATAGTGGAGTGCATCAGCTTTTTTGCTGTATTTGTGCTGCTCACCATCTGCGTCAATATTTCTAAGTGGGTTCACAAGACTCTGTGGGCCAGGGCAGATGTCCCCGACCTCTTTGCCATAATACTGCTGGCGGTGTGTTTTGTGGTAGGTCTCGTGTTCGTGGTCAGCAAGGTAAACTTCAAGACCCAGAACGCTCTTTCCGACACCAAGCTCGGCTCGTCGGCCATGACATTGGGCGCGGTGTTTGGCGCGTTGAAATTCTACATGATAGCGGCCGTGTTTCTCGTTACGCTCTTCAAGATCGATGAGCATGCGCAGTTTTTGCCCGATACCGCCCGCAAGTCTACAATATCGCGCGGCAGTATCTGGATAGTAACATCGATATTCCCGTATCTGCAGCTCGACAGCAAGAGGGTTCAGCAGTTCGAATACCCCAACAACAACGATGCCGGCCAGTAGCGTTGTTTTATTTGTTTTTTTTCAGCTGATAGCAATTAATCTTAATAGAACATTATGATAGAAATAGGATATACCAACAATATGGAGGTGATGCGCATTACCCCTCAGGGCGCTTACCTCAACGGCGAGGATCTCGGCGAGATTCTCCTGCCAAGCAAATACCTTACCGCCGATACCAAGCCCGGCACCAATGTTGACGCTTTCATCTACCTCGACAGCGAGGACCGTCTGATAGCCACGCTTCAGCATCCATACACCGAGATCAACCATTTCGCATACTTGGAGTGCGTGCAGGCCGACAGCCTCGGAGCCTTTCTCTACTGGGGACTGGACAAGGACCTCTTTGTGCCCAAATCGGAGCAGAAGGAGCGCTTTTTCGTAGGCAAGAAATACTTCGTTTACGTTTACCTCGACGAGGTGAGCCAGCGAATAGTGGCCTCTCAGAAACTCGCCAAGTTTATGGGCGACGATGAGCCTGAGTACGAGCCCGGCGACAAGTGCGATATCTTTGTGGCTCAGCGCACCGACCTCGGATTCCGTGTAATCGTTGACCACAAGCACTGGGGAATGATCTACAACAACGAACTTTTCCGCCCCGTAAAATCCGGTGACTACACCTACGCCTACGTAAAGAATATCCGCGAGGACAACCGCATAGATATGATGCTCGAGAAATCGAGCGTGAAGGTTGTGGACGCCACCGAGCAGGAAATCTACGAGCGCATTAAGCAGAACGGCGGATTTATGGCCCTCACCGACAAATCGAGTCCCGAGGAGATTTTCGAGGAGTTCGGTATCAGCAAGAAGATTTTCAAGAAAGCCATTGGCGGCCTCTACAAGTCCCGCCTTATCGAAATCACCGATAGTGGACTTAGGTTAAGTAATTGAAGTAATTGAAGTGATTGAAGTAATTGAACACTCCTGATTAAGTAATTGAAATTTAATTATTTCAATCACTTTATTGTTCGAATTATCTCGATTATTCAATTACTTCGATTACTTCAAGTTCGCTTCAATTACTTCGATTACTTCAATCACTTCAATCACTTAAAATATTTATGCTTTTTTCTGTTGATGAGATTGCTGAGATAGCCGGCGCAAAGTTGGCGTGCGGCTCTGGCAGTCAGAAAGTTGAGAGAATTATCGTGAGGGCCGCCAATGCCGCCGCCCTTCCCAATTCAATATATTTCGACCTGAAGAGATTCAAGGATCCCGCCCGTCCGCTCCACAGGATGTACGATATGGGCGTAAGGGTTTTTGCAGTAAGGGAATTGCCGGATGATTTGGATTATTTCTCTGACGCCGCATTCCTTTTGGTGGAGAGCATTCCAACGGCTATCAATCTGTATATCAACAATGTGATAGCCAATTACAAGGGTAGGGTAGTGGCCGTTCCACAGCGGGGCGACAATTGCTGCCTCAAGGATTGGATGTATAACCTACTGAAAACCAGCTATTCTGTTTTCGCGACCAACCGCTATGTCGATGAGTTGGATTTCATCGAGAACATCAGCAACCTGAACAACGATTTCCAGTTTGCGGTTTGTCAGATTCCCGACAAATACGACTTTCTCTGTATCTCAAACATCGAGAAGGCTGATACAGTGTCATTTGAGGACGACGAGTTTCAGATTCAGTACACAATCCGCGAAAACTGCACCGATATCCAGGTGGAGAGCAGCACCGGCAAATACACCGTTCAGATACCATTCTGCGACGCTATCCACGCCGAGGACGCCGCACATTGTCTGTGTTACCTGTCGAAATGCGGAATCTACAGCGAGGCCGTCCACAAAGCCATTTTCGAGGGATTCTCCATTCCCGACAATCAGATAAAAATGCGCGACACCGACCTCAATATCGGTGTAATGTCCTGTTTCTCAACTATCAACAATATCTATTCGATATCCAAGATATTCGATTTCGCGGCGCGTCAGCACCAGTACAATTCGCTATCGGCGGTGATTACCAATCCCGCGATGGAGAACCTCAGCAAAGACGAGTTTTTCGCTCAGCTCTTTTTTGTGGCCAAGAGCGCCGGTATCAAGCGCATTGTCTTCATCGGATATTACGAGCAGATTCCCCACGACGACGATGTCAGGATCACAAAATACGATACGGTTCAGGACTATATCGACAATTTCGACTACCCACAGCATAGCGGCTGCGGCATAGTTTTCAAAGGTCAGCGTTACGACGATTTTGCTGATGTGCTTGATTTCCTGAATGTCGGCAACCACGACACAGTTCTCGAGGTTTCTCTCACGGCCTTGAAACACAACCTAAACTATTACCGGTCTCTCCTGAAGCCAAACACCAAAATGGTGGCTATGGTGAAGGCAAACTGTTATGGCGCAGGTAGTTATCAGTTGGCAAACACTCTGCAAAACAACGCCGTTGATTATCTCTGCGTGGCCTTTGCAGAGGAGGGTATTGCCCTGAGACTCAGAAACATAAAACTGCCGATAATAGTGATGAACTACGACGGCAGAAACTACAAGCAACTTGCCAACTACCGCCTGGAGCCGATACTTTTCAGCGTGGAGCGCACTCAGAAATTCATCGACATTCTCCGCGCAAGGAATATCAGGAATTATCCGGTCCACATAAAACTCGATACAGGAATGCACCGTTCGGGATTTATGGAGCAGGAGTTGGAGGATTTCTGCAACCTCGTGAACGCCAACAAGGATGTAATCGACATAAAATCCGTGCTCACCCATTTTGTGGCCGCCGACGATGAGGCCGAGGACGATTTCTCGGTTCTGCAATTCCAGCGTTTCAGCCGTATGGCCGATTTCATCTGCGCCAAGACGGGCCTTAATCCTCTCCGCCATATCTGCAACTCGGTCGGCATTGAGCGACTCACTCAGTATCAGTCTGATATGGTGCGCCTCGGCATAGGTCTCTACGGCGTGGCATACGAGGCCACCGACCAGCTGATGGGAATCTCGAAGTGGAAGACCAACATTGTCCAGATAAAGAGCATAGAATCCACCGAGACAGTGGGTTACAACCGCCGCGGCAAGATCGACCGTCCTTCACGAATCTGCCTTATCCCCGTAGGATACGCCGACGGCCTAAACCGCAAGTTTGGCAACGGCAATCTTATGGTAGAAATCAACGGCCGCCGCGTCCCCACAATCGGCAATATCTGTATGGATATGTGTATGATAAACATAACCGGCATAGACTGCAAAGTAGGCGACGAGGTTACAATCTTTGGCTCTAATACCAAGTTAATCGAGATGTCGCAGGCTATAGGCACGATACCTTATGAGATTCTTACGGGAATTAATCAGAGGGTTAAGAGGGTGTATGTGGAGTGATTTTTTTTGAGGTCACAGATTGTGACCTTGAAAATATGTGAGGCTGTCCCGAAAGCGAGACAGCCTCTTTTATTTTATGCAGCATTTTCAACATCCCAACGACGTTCCATTCTTTCAAATTTAATAACTTTAGTTTTCTTTTGGTTTCCTTTGACTAAATAGCGGCATATAGATGCGATAAACTGCATTCTCCTTAGGAAGTCGTCCCATTTGAAGCCTTTGAGCCTGCTGAGTTTCAGCAGATTGAAGGCTATGGCGAATATACCGAAGTCCATATGGCACAGTTTTTCCCCTACATGGCGGAACCTTTT
>JAZQPB010000155.1:0-3171 GCA_045628165.1 Bacteroidales bacterium
TGGACGGCCGCACCATCGACCACGTAATCACCGACCTCCACATGCCCGAGATGGACGGCATTGAGCTCATCAAGTATATCCGCGCTACAGCAGGCTACAGCAGGGTTCCTATTCTTTTCCTGACCACAGAGTCGCAGCTTACCAAGAAGCTCGAGGCCAAGGATGCGGGAGCCACAGGCTGGATTATTAAGCCTTTTGTACCTGCCAAACTCCTTGCTGCTATCAGCAAGGTGATCAGATAATCAGTTTTTTATTAGAACAACAGACTGCACAGGTCTACAAAATCACTGATAGAGCGATGGATAATTTTCAGAAGAAATTCCTTGAGGAGGCCGGAGATCTCATCAACCAGCTGGAACAGGCCCTGCTCACCCTGGAGCAGGACACCGAGAATCCTGACCTGGTGGACAGCATTTTCCGTATTATGCACTCCCTGAAGGGCGGCGGCGGAATGTTCGGTTTCGATAATATCTCGTCGTATACCCACAAGCTGGAGAACATGTACGACCAGGTAAGGCAGAAGAAGCTCAGGGTTTCGAGAGAGATGCTCGATATCACTTTCGAGAGTGCCGATCATATCACAAGCATGCTCAACGACGACGGGTCTAAGACCGACCAGATTATGAAGAACGAGGCTATCCTCAATAAGAGGATAGACGCTATTCTGGACGGCGACTCTGCCGCTGTGGCCGTAAGCTCCGAGGATGTGGAGATGGAGGCCCCGGCTCAGGGCGCATCGTCTTTCTACGTGAGGGTAAAGCCTTACGAGCGGATACAGAGCAACGGCACTAATCCATTTCTCCTGATCGACGAACTCGTGGGACTCGGTAAAGCCAAGGTAAATGTTTTCTACAGCAATGTCCCTGATTTCGAGAATTTTGTATTCGACTATACCTATATCTGGTGGGAGGTGATACTATCCACCGGGCAGAACGAGGATTCCATCAAGGATGTGTTCATATTTGCCGAGGACGACTGCGAGCTGGTAATCGAGAAGATAGCTGATACCGATATTTTCGCACTCGACGGCATAGAGCCTCTCATGGTGTGCCGTCACGATTTCCCGTTCGACCTCGATAAGATCCGCGCTTGCGTGGAGACCAACGCCGCCGCTCAGAAGGCGCTCCAGGAGGAGCAGGCCAAGTCGCAGAGCTCTCAGCAGAAGCAGTCGTCGGGCGACGAGCACGTAAAGAAGTTCGCCAAGGAGAACTCAATCTCAGGCATCAGAGTGGCCAGCGAGAAGGTGGATTCGCTCATGAACCTCGTGAGCGAGCTTATCACCACTCAGGCGGGCCTGAATCTCTACGCCGACCGCCACAAGGATCCCGAGCTTACACGCATCACCGAGAATCTCGAGAATATTTCACGTCAGCTGAGAGATACCGCCTTCAGCATCACTCTGATACCTATCGACTATCTCGTGGTAAGATTCCGCCGTCTGGTGCGCGACCTCTCGCGCGAGGTGGGCAAGGAGATAGCATTCGAGGCCAGGGGCGCCGAGGTGGAGCTCGACAAATCCCTTATCGAGGGAATTTCGGAGCCTCTCATGCACATCCTGCGCAACAGCATCGACCACGGCATAGAGACCTCCGCAGAGCGCAAGGCCGCCGGCAAGAACCCCGAGGGCAAGATTATCCTCCAGGCTTACTATTCGGGCAGTCAGGTTGTGATAGCCGTCACCGACGACGGCAAGGGCATGGATCCCGAGAAGATACGCCGCAAGGCCATCGAGAAGGGTCTGATATCGCCCGACGCGCAGATTTCCGACAAGGAGTCCATCGACCTGATATTCATGCCGGGATTTTCCACATCCGAGAAGGTTACCAACATCTCGGGCCGCGGAGTGGGCATGGACGTGGTAAAACGCAAAGTATCCGACATACGAGGCACTGTATCAGTATCTTCTGAGCTGGGCGAGGGCACCACCATTACAATAAAGCTTCCGCTCACACTCTCCATCATAGATGGTATGCTGGTGCGCATAGCTGATGTAGACTATATAATACCGCTGTCGGTAATCGACACCATTTTCGCCGTAGAGCACGAGAAGATTACATCATCGTTCCAGAATGTGATAAACATCGAGGGACAGCAGTATCCGTTCTACTATCTGCGCGAGGAGATGGGAATAGCGGGCGAGCCTCCTGCCAGGGAGGAGATAATCATGGTGAAATACGAGGACCGCAAGATAGGCATCGTGGTGGATAATATCACCGGTGAGTATCAGGCTGTACTGAAACCTCTCGGCAAGCTGTACCGCAGCCAGGACATTTTCTCCGGCGCGTCGATACTCGGCGACGGCACAGTGGCACTGGTGCTCGATACCCACAAGGTGATCAACCAGTTTACAAGATACAACGAACTCTAATTATATAAGGAGTATCCAGCGGAACGTTGCGGCAGGGTTTTTACAGCTGATGGCGGGATATATTACACGCCATTAGCTGCACAAAAAAAAACTGCTGGGCCTCCGCCACAAGATATCATACCAACAACAAATAAAACTCATTATGAATATGGATCAGGAAACAGGATCATTCTTGTCGTTCACACTTGGCGACGAGTATTTTGCCATCAATGTGGCCAAGGTGCTCAACATTCAGCAGCTGGTACAGATTACCAAGGTGCCCACAGCTCCCGACTACATGAAGGGCGTAATCAACCTGCGTGGTACCGTGCTGCCTATTATCGACATCCGCATGAAATTCGGGATGGAGCCTATAGAGTACAAGCGCGATACAGTAATCCTTGTGCTGAGCGTGGAGATAGACGGCGAGGTTGTAAACGCCGGTATCCTCGTAGACGCCGTTAAGGAGGTATTCGAGATCCAGAAAGACGAGATTCTGCCGCCTCCAGGCATCGGTTCCAAGTACAAGAGCAAGTTCATCGACGGCATCCACAAGATGAACGACGATGTATTTGTGATGCTGCTGGATATCGACAAGATATTCTCTACCGACGAGCTTGTAATGATGCGCGACACGGCCGACAGCCAGGAGTCGCAGTCTGCCGAGGTAATTGAGTAGTAGATAACGCATTTCCAATTATAAAAGCGCTTTATGGAACTTTCCACCTTCTCATATTACGACGCCAAGCTGTCCAACCAGGATTTCCAGAAACTCAGCTCGTTCATCTACCATCAGTATAAGTCGGAGGCCAAGCGGTCTTAGG